>NZ_JAGQCZ010000014.1:0-60632 GCF_024346435.1 Cyanobium sp. Alchichica 3B3-8F6
GCTGCGCTACGGCGGCTACCGCTCAGTTCACGCGGGCCAGCAGGAACTGAGCCACGACATCAGGGGAATGCTCGCACTGGGAGGCGTGGTCATGAGCACGACATGAAATTACTTTTAGGCGGCCCTGCCCGCCGCCGCCAGTCGCCGCCACACGAGCCGGCCTCGGCGCTCAATGCGCAACTCCAGCAGCGGTTCAATCACCACCAGCTGGGGACTCGGCGTGGGCACCACACCCGCGGCATCCCCTTCCTCCACCGCTTCCACCCGGGGGGACACGACACAGACCGCCACCGGATCAACCGGGCGCTGCAGGGCATACCCCGGAGCGGCGAAAGCCACCCCCAGGAACGTCAGGAGCGCAAAGGGGATGGATCGTCTGATCAACCGAATCCGCCGAACGCCGTGCCGGAGCACAACAGCAGCACCCGCAGCCTGCATGAACGATCTGAATGAAATATCTGCATAACCGGGCAGAACTTCGCGAACCAGCAAGCCGGATTGGAATCAACCATAGGGAGCGATTGACGCAGCGACATCCCTGGCCGGACATTTGCAGAACGGCGCGCAGCATTTGCAGCGGAACGCAAAAAATGCCGTCTGACAGAAGCTGAGGGCGACGCCCTAAGGGCCCTGCAGGGCTCCGCCGCAGCTGGAGCCCCCACCGGCGGTGCAACCAAAACAATGGTCGGCCACCGCAATCGGATCGCCCTCGGGATCGCGCTCGAGCAGCTCCCGCAGATGCCGCCGGGGCTGCCCTAACTCCGCCGCAGGCAAACCGAGCTGCTGGTTGAAATCGCAATCGAACAGCCAACCCTGCCAATCAACGCTGATCAGGGAGCGGCACATGACCTGGGCGAGATGGTCGGGACGATGCTGGGCCTGCAGCAGGGCTCGGTAGGACTCCAGCTTTCCCTGGGCCTGGAGCCAGCTGGCAAACCGCTGAATCGGCATGTTGGCCAGGGCATAGAGGCTGTTGAACACCAGCCCGAAGTCGGCGGCGAGCACGCGTTTGTACTCCGCTTCCAACTGGGCCTGGGGAGGCGGCAGCGTCGGCCCCTGAGGGTTGTAAACGAGGTGCAGCTGCAGGCCACTGCCGGGCTGGCCGTAGCCAAGCCCGTTGAGCTGCTGCAGCGCCGCGATGCTGCGGGTAAACACACCGGAGCCCCGCTGGCGATCAACGTTGTCGGCGGAATAGCAGGGCAAAGAGGCCACCACCGTGACGCCCTGATTCGCCAGGAAGGGGGCCAGGTCGTGCTGGCCAGGTTCCGACAGGATCGTGAGGTTGCAGCGATCGATCACCTCCACCCCCAGCCGCCGGGCCGCCACCACCAACTCCCGAAACTGGGGATGGAGCTCGGGGGCCCCACCGGTGAGATCGAGGCAGGCCAGCCACCGGGCGGCCAGCACCGGCGGGATCAGGGCGACCGTGGCCGGATCCATCATTTCGGTGCGGGTCGGCCCCGCATTCACATGGCAGTGGCTGCAGGCCTGGTTGCAGCGGTAGCCCAGGTTCACCTGGAGGGTGGAGAGGGGGCCGCGCCAGAGCGACGGGAACGGACTGGAGAGCAGGGGCTGATGCATTCCTGAAGCGACCATCCTGCCGTCCTCCGATGACCGACCATGGTGGGTCGCTTGCCCCGAGTTTGCGATGTTGCAGCAGCCCCCACGCGGCTACGTGACCCTGGCCTGGCTGGGCCTGGTGGCCAACGCCCTGGCCATTCCCCTGGGCCTGGCGGTGATTTTGCTGGATCCCACCTGGCGGGTGACCAACATTGTGGTGGGTGCCAGCGCCGTGCTGCCCACCGCCGTGGTGGGGCTGGTGGCCTCGATCGCCCTGCTCAAGTGGCGCGCCTGGGGACAGATTCTGGCGATCGTGGCGCTGGCCATGGCCTTGGCTGTGGGCTTGCCCTACGGCATCGTGCGCCTGGTGCTGCTGAGTGAGGGACGGCCGCTGACGGCGCTGCTCTCCGCCCTGCTCTGGGCCGCGACCACGGCCGCACTGGTGTATTGGTGCCGACCCAGCATCCGGCGCTACCTGATCTGAGGCCGAGCACCGCAACGGGGTGATCGAAATTTTGGTAGCAACAGCTACACGGAAGGGCCGGGGCGCGGCAGTGTGATGAAGCCCATCCGAACGGCGCCTCCCATGCCCAGCCCCCAGCGCTTCGCCGCCCTGCAGCAGATTCAGCGGCGGCGTCCGGCGGCGACGGCACCAGCCGCCCCATTCGGGGAGCTGTGGGCGAGCGATGTGTTCACCCTCGAGACGATGAAGGAGGCGTTGCCCGGACGCATCTTCAAATCGATCCAGCGCACGATCCGCGAGGGCGGCAAGCTCGACCTGTCGCTGGCCAATGCCGTGGCCGACGCCATGAAGACCTGGGCCACCGGCCGTGGCGCCCTCTACTACGCCCACGTTTTCTATCCGCTCACCAACTCGACCGCCGAGAAGCACGACGGTTTCATCTCGCCCAAGAGCGATGGGCGGGTGATCACCGAATTCACGGGCAAGCTGCTGGTGCAGGGCGAGCCCGACGGCTCCTCCTTCCCCAACGGCGGCATCCGCTCCACCTTCGAGGCCCGCGGTTACACCGCCTGGGACATCACCAGCCCCGCTTACCTGATGCAGACCCCCAACGGGGTCACCCTCTGCATCCCCACGGTCTTCGTCTCCTGGACCGGTGAGGCCCTCGACAAGAAAACCCCTCTTCTCCGCTCCAACGCCGCCATGAATCGGCAGGCCCAGCGCCTGCTCCGCCTCCTCGGTGAAACCGATGTGGCCCCCGTCAACTCAAGCTGCGGCGCCGAGCAGGAGTACTTCCTCGTTGACAGCGCCTTCATCTCCCTCCGCCCCGACCTACTCCTCGCCGGACGCACCCTCTTTGGCGCTCCTCCCGCCAAAGGGCAGCAGTTTGACGACCACTACTTCGGCGCCATCCCCGAGCGGGTGCAGGTGTTCATGCAAGACGTGGAGCGCCAGCTCTACCGGCTCGGCGTTCCCGCCAAGACCCGCCACAACGAAGTGGCACCCGGACAGTTTGAAATCGCGCCTTTCCACGAGGCCGCCAACGTCGCCACCGACCACCAGCAGCTCACCATGACCGTGCTCAAGTCCACGGCCAAAAAGCACGGCTTCGCCTGCCTGCTGCACGAAAAGCCCTTCGCGGGAATCAACGGCTCGGGTAAGCACGTCAACTGGTCGATCGGCAACGCCACCCAGGGCAACCTGCTCGACCCGGGCCAAACGCCCCACGACAACCTGCAGTTCCTGCTGTTCTGCGCCGCCGTGATCCGCGGCGTCCACAGCTACGGGCCGCTGCTGCGGGCCGTGATCGCCACCGCCGGCAACGACCACCGTCTTGGTGCCAACGAAGCACCGCCGGCGATCATCTCGATGTACCTGGGCAGCCAGCTCGAGGATGTGTTCAACCAGATCCGCGAGGGCAACCTGCAGAGTTCCGCCAAGGGCGGCGTGATGACCCTGGGGGTGGACACCCTGCCGGAATTCACCAAAGACCCCGGCGATCGCAACCGCACCTCACCCTTTGCTTTCACAGGCAACCGCTTTGAATTCCGCGCCGTTGGCTCCAACCAATCGGTAGCCGGGCCCCTAGTGACGATGAACACGGTGCTGGCCGATTCGATCGGCTGGATTGCCGATCGGCTGCAGAGCCAGCTCGACAGCGGCACCGCCCTAGGCGAAGCGGCCTTCAACGTGCTCCAGCAGGTGATGCGCGAGCACGGCGCCGTGGTGTTTGGCGGCGATGGCTACTCCAGCGAATGGCATCGCTTGGCTGTTGAAGAGCGTGGCCTGGAAAACCTGCGCACCTGCGCCGATGCCTTGCCCGTGCTGCAACGGCAGGAGGTGCGGGAGCTGTTCGAGCGCCAGGGGGTGCTGAGCCCGGTGGAACTGGAGAGCCGCTTCGAGGTGTACAGCGAGCAGTATGTGCTCGCCATCGAAGTGGAGGCCAAGCTGGCCCTGCAGATCGCTCGCACCCAGATATATCCAGCGGCTGTGCGCTACCTCGGCGAGCTGGGCCAGGCGCTGCAGGAGCAGCAGGCGATGGGTCTGCATCCCAATCTCAAGCTTCGCAACCAGCTGGGCGAGCTGCTCGAGCAGCTCAACAACGGCTGCGATGCGCTCGAAGAGGCGCTCAGCGGCGGCAGTCACGGCGAGGGGGCTGACCACACCGAAGCCCACATGCGCCACTGCGCCGACACCCTGATGCCCCTGATCGGCGCCCTGCGTTCGGCGGTGGATGGCCTCGAAGGCCTGGTCGACGACGACCTCTGGCCGCTGCCCAGCTACCGGGAAATGCTGTTCGTGCGCTGAGGGGCCCGCCGCGCATGGCGCCCGACACCGAAAGATGTTGTGAAGGTGACAGTTCCGATCTGTCACACAGACCATGATGCAAGCAAGGATTAGTGCAGACAGACATGGCATCACCGCAAACCCAGACCGTGCGACCCCCCTTCGCCAGCCACGTGCGGCACTACCGTCTCGTCGACCGCCAGGGGGCGCCCCATCCGGTGCTGGACGATCTCTACGAATCGCTCGATGCGGCCTGGAGCGAGGCGATGGGCTGGTGGCAGGAGCACTGCGGTGGCAACCAGGAGCCCTGCGAGATCGGCGTGGAGGTGAGCACGGCCAGTGGCAACTGGCGCACCTTGCGCTTTCCAGGCTGCTGAGCTCACTGGCGCGCCAGCTCCGGTCGGTCCTGCTGGTGCTGGTGCTGGTGCTGATGCTGCCAGTGCTCGCCCTGACGCTGGAGGCTCCGGCAGCCCAGGCGCTCCAGCTGGCGCCCATTCAGGCCTGCAGCCCGCTCAACGAGCGGCAGGTGGAAGGCTGGTTTGACCTGTGGAACGACGCCCTTGCCAGCGGTGATCCGGCCCAGGTCGCCCAGCTCTACGACCGCCACGCCCTGCTACTGCCCACCCTGTCGGCGCAGCTTCGCGACACGCCCGAAGCCATCACCGCCTATTTCGCCACCTTTCTGGCTCGCCATCCCAGCGGCACGGTGACTCACCGTCAGATCGAGCTGGGCTGCAACCTGGCCGTGGATGAGGGCACCTACCGCTTCGCCCTGCACGACCCCGAGGCCCAGGTCGACGCCCGCTACACCTTCGTCTACGGGAGGCGAGAGGGGGAGTGGCGGATCCTGCACCACCACTCCTCCCTGGTGCCCAGCTGATCTGCTGCAAAACCGACCAGCGGAATGGATCAGTTCACCTGCACGCCCTTCCAGAAGGCCACCCGGCCGCGGATGTTGGCGGCGGCCTCCTTGGGCTCGGGATAAAACCAAACGGCATTGGCGTTCACCTGGCCATCCACCACCAGGTCGTAGTAGTGGGCCGTGCCCTTCCAGCCACACACCGAGGTGTGGGAGGAGGGGCGGATGCAGCTGGGGTCGAGGGCGTCGGCAGGGAAATAGGCGTTGCCATCCACGCTGACGATGTCGTCGCTGCGGGCAATCACCCGACCGTTCCACTGGGCTTGCATGGGGCTTGGGGCGCAATCAAGGGTTGATTGTGGCAAGCGCCGGCGGCGGGGCTGGAGGTGGCAGCAGGAGCGGCAGGTGCGGCGTGGGATCCAGGGCCAGCAACTCCGCGCCCTGACGGCGCAGTTCGAAGTGCAGGTGGGGGCCCGTGGCCGAGCCGGTCATGCCCACCGTGCCCAGGGGATGCCCCTGCTCAAGCCAGGCGCCGCTGAGCACCGTGGCTTCATGCAGGTGGGCATACAGCGTCTGCCAACCCTCGCCATGGTCGAGCAGCACAGTGGTGCCGTAGCCACTGATCGACTCCACCAGCAGCACCCGTCCGGCCCGGGAGGCGAGCACTGCCGTGCCCTGCCGGGCCGCCAGATCAATGCCGGTATGCAACCGCCACGCCGAGCGGCGTTCCGAGTAGCGCCAGCCCCAGGGGTCCAGGCTTTCGGCCGGCTGGGCCAAGGGATAGGCCAGGGGCGGCGGCGCGGGATCCGGATCTGATGCCCGCAATGCACCCAGGGCCACCGAGCCGACCGATCCAGGGAGCCGCACATCCGGCACTGAAGCGTGGCGCGGCAGCTCCTGGGGCATCGGCAGCAGCAGCGCCTGAGGCTCCGCGCTCTGAGCCCGCAGCGATGACTGGCCAGCCACCGCGGCCAGAAGCAGCGGCAACAGCACGGGCCAGCTCCGGTGGGTCATGGCTCAGGGGATCGGGCTCAGCGCCAATCGGGGTCGTAGATCCGCAGGGTGCCAAATCCCACCGGCGCTGGCGAGGGGTTGGGGCCAGCGGGGTAGGCCGTCACCTGAAACATGTAGGTGTCCGAGAAGGCTGGGTTGTTCCAGGGTTTGAGCACCACCGTGAGCGTGGCCCCGGGCGGAACGGGCTCAGGGAAGCTGAGGGTGAAGCGGCGCGCAGCGCTGTCGAACTGGGCCTGCACCGGCACGCGGGGGCCCTGCTGACGCGGCCGGCCCAGGAACGCGGAGGTGCGATCCACAAAGAACGGAAAGCGGGTGTCGACGCCGCGGGTCTGCTGAATCGTTAGGCCGCCGAGGGCTGCCCCCGCCTCCGGATCAAGCGTGATCGTGAAGTAGTACTCCGCACGGGTCTGCCAGATGGTGGTGTAGTAGCTCACCAGGTCCACCTTCCAGGGGGCCTTGGTGAAGTAGGTGGCACCCTGGAGTTCCAGAGCCCGCGCGGCGGGGATCACGCCCGGCCCCAGGAGCGGAGCCCCGGCAACGCAGCTGGCCAGGGCCCAGCCGAGCGCAACGGCGACACGTCGAAGACGGGGCACAGGCACCAGGGCTTTAGGCGGCTGGGAAAACGCTAGAGGCGGCCTGCAGAAATGGCTGGGGGTCCTGGTCGCGGCGATGGGCCACCGGAATGGGCGGGCCCTGGGCGGTGCCGTCCTCGGGATCGAGGCCGGCGGTGGCCTCCAGGGCCTGACGGAGGCGCCGGGCCGCATGCAGGGGCATATCCCGCGGCACGCTGATGCGATCGCGCAAGTAGCGCAGGGCGGCCGCACTCCCCGCCGGCGGCACCAGGCTCTCGCCACAGCTTTGCGTATCGCCCCGGATCAGGGCCGTAAGGGCGGTGCGCAGGGGCTGGTCGAATCCGGCCGCTCCCAGCAGGGGGCTGCGCGCCAGGATCGCTTGCCGATGTTTGAGCACCCGAGCGAGGGCCACCACCGCCGCATCGGCAGGTTCGCCATGGCTGGTTTCAGGATCGTGTGCATCGATCGGCCAGGGGCCCTGGTCAATGCGGGCGGCCAGATCGCGCTGAGCTGGCGTGCCACTGGCGTAGCAGCCGCCCATCTGGGGCGGCAGGTCGTGGGCGTGAGTGTGGAAATCGCTTTGGGTGCCGAGGTAGGTGGAGCGCTGCTCCAGCGCTGCAAACCAGCGATCAATGGCCGGATGCTCCTGCCGCAGCAGAAAGCCCTTGTAGTAGGCCAGGCTGGCCGCCATCCGCTCCACGTAGGGCACGAACACCAGATCAGCTGTGCTCAGCTCACCCAGCAAAAACGGGCCGGAGTGTTGGTCGAGCGCCTGCTCAAATCCAGCAGCAATGCGCTGAAAGGCCGCCTGGGCCGAGGCCTCCTGCTGCGGACGGAGGCCAGGACTGCACAGCCACTGGCACCAGGCGCGAAACAACACGCGTTCGAGCTGACGCAGGGGCAGCACTGCGGGGTCGGCCATGCCCGGGCCCAGGCTGCCGAAGGCTGCTTCGAAGGCCTCAAGAATGCGGTCGCTCTCGGTGATCAGTCGGCCATCGATCGCCAGAGCAGGCAACATGCCGGAAGGCACCAGCTGTCGAAACCAGGCCTCCTTCTCGCCGTAGCAAAACATGGTGACCTTGCGGATCCGGTAGGGAATCCGCTTTTCCTCCAGCCACAGCCACACCTTCTGGCAGTAGGGGCACCAGGCGTGGTGGTCGCGGAACAAGGTGACCCGCACCGCCTGCTCCGGCTGGCCAAACAGACGCAGGCCGGCCTGGGCGCTGGTGGGACCGTTGACGGGATCGGCTGGGGGCGCCGCCAGACGTTCGAGCTCGTGCCAGCTCAGCTCTGCGTTCGCCATCGGCGCCATCCCCATCCCTGCAGCAGCCTCGTTTCTAGTGGCTCGCGGCACCAGAGGGGCATTCCCTAGGGCAAATCGACTTCTCGACGATGCAATTCGATGTTCGACGCCTTCACCAAGGTTGTTGCCCAGGCTGATGCCCGTGGCGAATTCATCAATGCCGGTCAGATCGACGCCCTTGCCGCCATGGTTGCCGAGAGCAACAAGCGCATGGACACGGTGAACCGCATCACCTCCAACGCTTCCGCCATCGTCACCAACGCGGCGCGCGATCTCTTCGATCAGCAGCCCGCCCTGATCGCACCCGGTGGCAACGCCTACACCCATCGCCGCATGGCTGCTTGCCTGCGGGACATGGAGATCATCCTTCGCTACGTCACCTACGCCATCTTCACCGGCGACGCTTCCGTGCTGGAAGACCGCTGCCTGAACGGCCTGCGTGAGACCTACCTCGCCCTCGGCGTGCCCGGTGCTTCCGTGGCAGAAGGCGTGCGCAAGATGAAGGACGCCGCTATCTCGATCGCCAACGATCGCAAAGGCATCACCCCCGGCGACTGCTCCGCCCTCATGAGCGAAGTTGGCACCTACTTCGACCGCGCTGCTGCTGCAGTCGGCTGATTGGCTCCAGCCAGCTAATCGAAGCCAGCCAGCCGAGCTCACTTGAGCCCGGTTGGCTGGTTTTTTGATGGCAGCCTGGCCAGGCTCAATCAATCCAGGGTGACGTCGCCGGTTTCGCCCGTGCGGATGCGGATCGAGGCCTCAACCGGCATGACAATGATCTTGCCATCGCCCACTTCGCCGGTTTGGGCGGTCGATTTGATCGCCTCAATCATCCCAGCCATGGCTGCGTCGGTGACAACCGTGGTGATCATGACCTTGGGCAGCAATCTGGCCTCCACCTTCACGCCGCGATAGACCTCGGTGTGCCCCATCTGCTTGCCGAAACCCTGAACGGAGGTGACGGTCATGCCATTGATGCCGAGACTCACCAGCGCATCCTTGACGGCGTCAAGCTTTTCGGGGCGGATGATGGCTTGAATCTGTTTCACGCGATACCAATGCTGATCTTCTCCTGTCTAGCCACGACCCGACCGCAGTTCTGTAGCAACCGCAGCTGAGCGGTGGCCCTGGCTCGGTGGCGAAACACTCCAAAACAAATCCCCCGGTGGCGCCACTCACGGCAGCAGCAGCCGGGGGATCAAATCACTGAGAGCAATGCCTTGGCGGGGCGCTGCTGGGAGCGGGAGCTCGATTTGGTATCAAAACAAACACCTCATCCCCCTGGGAGCGCGCATCCTTTATTGCGAAGGGATTTCGACGATCCCCAACCTGAGCAGCCGTCCCTCTGATCTGCCCATGACCAATTCTTCCATTCCTCCAAGGCGCAAGCGCCTGCAAGAGGCGAGTCTGTATGAAGCTCCGATGATGCTCCTGCGCAGCTTGCGCGGTTTGGCCTCCGGCAGCTCCCTGGTTTGGCTTGCCTGTGTGCCCCTGGCCCTGTTTGGCCTGGGTGTGTTCAATCTCTCGGCCCATGCCGCCGAGCTGCCTGAGCTCACACCGGCCTTCCTGGCCAACAACATGTTTATTTTCATCTGTGCGGTCCTGGTGATCTTCATGAACGCCGGCTTCGCCATGGTGGAGGCGGGCATGTGTCGTCAGAAGAACGCCGTCAACATCCTGCTGAAGAACCTGATCGTGTTTGCCTTGGCCGCCTCGGCCTACTGGCTGATCGGCTATTCCCTGATGTATGGCGATTCGCTGGTGGATGGATGGCTCTACTTCAAAGGGCTGTTCTTCGACCCCAGCGTTACCGCTGAGATGGTGACCGAGGCCTCCCTCGTTCCCACGGTTGATTTCTTCTTCCAGGTGGCCTTCGCCGCCACAGCCGCCACCATCGTTTCCGGCTTGGTGGCCGAGCGCATCAAGTTTGGCGAGTTCGTGATCTTCTCTCTGGTGCTGGTGGGCTTCCTCTACCCCATCTCCGGCTCCTGGCAGTGGAACGGTGGCTGGTTGAGCGAGCTCGGCTTCATCGACTTCGCTGGCTCCTCGATCGTGCACTCCTTCGGTGCCTGGGCAGGAGTTGTGGGCGCCATGTTGCTCGGCCCCCGCATCGGCAAGTTCATTGACGGCAAAACCCAGGCACTTCCTGGCCACAACATGGCCATTGCCACTCTGGGTTGTCTGATCCTTTGGATCGGCTGGTATGGCTTCAACCCCGGCTCCGTGCTGGCCATGGATGAAACCGTGCCCTACGTGGCTGTCACCACCACCCTCGGTGCCGCTGGTGGCGCCATCTCCGGCACCGTGATCTCCCAGATCCGTGGCGGCAAGCCCGACCTCACCATGACCATCAACGGCATCCTGGCTGGTTTGGTGAGCGTGACGGCCGGTTGTGACGGCTTCTCGATGGCCGGCTCCTGGATAGCTGGCTTCATCGGTGGCGGTCTGGTGGTGTTCTCGGTAGCCCTGCTCGATTCCCTCAAGATCGACGATCCGGTTGGTGCCTTCTCTGTGCACGGCACCTGCGGCATCTGGGGCACCCTGGCAGTAGGCATCTTCAACATGGATGCAGGCCTGTTCTACGGCCACGGCTTCACCCAGCTGGGCTACCAGATCGTGGGTGTGCTGGCCTACGGGATCTTCGCGGTGGTGACGTCCTGGATCGTCTGGTCCATCATCGGCGCCCTGTTCGGTGGCATTCGTGTTCCCGACAAGGAAGAGATCGAAGGTCTCGACATCGGCGAGCACGGCATGGAGGCCTATCCAGACTTCGCTGCCACGGCCAAGTGAATGTCGCTCCATTGACGACCCTCATTGCGTTCTGAGCCCACGCAAGTGCTCATCCTCCTGCCCGCGGTCCGCCGCGGGCTTTTTTGTTGGCATGCGGCTCGACCTGGTGCCCGAGGCCAACCCTGCCTACGGTCCAGTCGGTCGTGCACCCCAATCTCGCCACCATCTCGCCATGGTCGACAGCCTCACCCTCGACGAGCTGAGCAGGGAATTCGAGGCTGATGCCCCGCTGGATGGCGACTTCCTGGTGCTGACCCTCGCGGCGGCGCTGATCTCCAGCCTGGGCCTGCTGGCCAACAGTGCCGCCGTGGTGATCGGGGCGATGGTGATTGCTCCCTGGATCCTGCCCCTGCGGGCCATGGCGTTTTGGATGTTGCAAGGGCGGCTGGCCTTGGCGGGCAAAGCTCTCCTGACCCTCAGCATCGGCATCGGACTCACGGCCCTGCTCTCCGCCATGGTGGGCTTTGGGGTGGGCATGCCGCTGTTGGGCGACGAGGTGACGACCCGCACCTCCCCCAACCTGCTCGATCTGGGCATTGCCCTGGTGGCCGGTGCTGCAGCGATCTACGCCAAGGTGCGCAGCCGAGCCGTGTCCTCGCTGGTGGGCACCGCCATCGCCGTGGCCCTGGTGCCACCGGTGTGCGTGCTGGGACTGCTGGTTTCAGCCGGCGAATGGGAAGGCGCACGGGGTGCTGGACTGCTCTTCGCCACCAACCTGCTGGGCATCCTCAACGGCGCCTTGATGATGCTGGCCATCGGTCAACCCCAGCTGCGACGAGTCTGTGGCGCAGTCGGATGGGCTGGGTGAGTTTGCTGTTCACGGCTCTGCTGGTGCTCCCGTTGAGCAGCAGTTTTGTGCAACTAATGCGCCAATCCCAGCTGCAGCTCGAGCAGCAGCGGATTGAACGGGCCATCGCCAAAAGCCTGCAGACCGAGACCCTCACCATCGGCCGCGATTCCCAGTTGGTGGGCGTCAGCATCGACTGGAAAAAACGCCACCGCTGATCCGGGCATCCGTGCGGGTGAGCCAACCCAACCTGCCGACCCCGGCCCAGGTGGCGGCAGTGCAGAACTTCATCAACAGGCAACAACCCAATCGCTACAAACTGGTGGTGCAGCGCAGCGCCATCGACATCGTTGGCCCTGAGCTCGAGCCGATCCCAGTCCAACCCAGCCCAACCAAGCCCTGATCGGCCTCATACCAGCCGTGATCCCCTGCCTGCTGGCGCTGCTGGGAATCGAACACCGCGGCGCAGCGATCTCTGCAGCGACCCGGTGGAGCTGGTCGAGCCCAACGCCATGGTGCTGGGCACAACCGATGGCCTCTGCCCCAGCAGCCGCACCTTGGTGCTGAAGGCCTTCGATCAGCGGGGCTTTGTGTTTTTCACCAACTACTGCAGCCGTCTGGGGGCCTCGGTGTCGCAGCAGAGTTCGGCGATTCGCTCCCGGGCGATCCTGGAGCAGCAGTGGGAGGAGCTGACGCGCCGCTTTGCTGGCACGGAGGTGCCCCTCCCGGTTGGCTGGGGAGGATTTCGCGTGCAGCCACAGGAGACGGAATTTTGGCAGGGCCGGGAACATCGCCTGCACGATCGCTTCCGCTAGCGCCGGGCTAACGCAGACGCCGGAGAGGGCGAGGGTGCAGCTGAATGGATCATCGAGCGCGTGGCGCCCTGAAGCGCAGCCGCTGGGATGGCGAGCTGCTGCTCACTCCAGTGGGCCAGCAACGCCGCCAGCAGGGTTGAACGATCGCCGCGAAAACGAAGCATGGGAGCCCGAACGAAAGGCAGCCTCGATGCTGACTCCACCAGCCCGAGCGCCCTGCTGCTCTCGCCACCACCTCGCGCAACCAATGGCACAAAAGCCCGTTCCCACCCGCCAGGGGCAAGCGCTGGTGCTACACCGTGACCAGCCCCTGGCCACACCCCACCAGCCACGCGAGCAGCTGTTGCCCATGAAAGAACTGACCAGCGCCATCAACCACCACCTTGCGGCGGAATTTCAGGCCAGCCACAGCTACCTGGCCATGTCGATCTGGCTGCGGGAGAAGGACCTGGCTGGGTTTTCGGCCTACATGCTCGAAAAGAGCAATGAGGAGCGCGGCCATGCCGCCCGGATGATCGCCTACCTGGTGGACAGCGACGAGCAGGTGGAACTGCCCACCATCGACGCTCCCGAACGCAGCTGGCCCTCGGTGCAGCAGCTGTTCGATCAGGTGTACGACATGGAGAAGGGGGTGACGGCCTCGATCAATTGTCTCTACTCGCTCGCCGAAAAGCTGGGCGAGCGCAGCGCCACCGCCATGCTCGATTGGTTTGTGGCCGAGCAGCTCAAAGAGGAAGCGGAGGCTCGCTTTGTGTGCAAGCGGTTGCGGCTGGCTGGCGACAACAGCGCTGCCCTGCTCCTGCTCGACCAGCAGTTTCTCGAAGGCAATGCCCTGGCCCACGTCAAGGGCGGCCTCAGCGGAGCCAATGGGGCCTGAGCAGAGCCGCTAAGGACTGTGACCCTCGTCAGACGCCCCTGAGCGCGCTCCCTACGTTTCGAGCAGCGGGATGAGGCAGGCAAGCACCATGACCGAACTCGGCAAGTGCCCTTTCAACCACGGCGGAGCAGCGGTGGCGGGCCGCGGCCCCACGCCGCGCGACTGGTGGCCCCAGCAGCTCAACCTCGGGATCCTGCACCAGCACAGCCCGGCCGCCAATCCGCTTGGGGAGGCGTTCGACTACACCGCAGCCTTCCAACAGCTCGACTACGCCGGCCTCAAGCGCGACCTGATCGCGCTGATGACCGACTCCCAGGACTGGTGGCCCGCCGACTGGGGCCACTACGGCGGCCTGTTCATCCGCATGGCCTGGCACAGCGCCGGTACCTACCGCACCGCCGATGGCCGCGGCGGCGGCGGCACCGGCAACCAGCGCTTCGCGCCGATCAACAGCTGGCCCGACAACGGCAACCTCGACAAGGCCCGCCGGCTGCTCTGGCCGATCAAGCAGACCTACGGCAACCAGATCTCCTGGGCCGACCTGATGATCCTGGCCGGCAACGTCGCCCTGGAATCGATGGGTTTCCAGACCTTCGGCTTTGGCGGCGGCCGCGCCGACATCTGGCAACCCGAAGAAGACATCTACTGGGGCAACGAGACCACCTGGCTCGGCGATGCGCGCTACAGCGGCGATCGCCAGCTGGAGAACCCGCTTGCGGCGGTGCAGATGGGCCTGATCTACGTGAACCCCGAGGGCCCCAATGGCGTGCCCGACCCGGTGGCCTCAGGCCGCGACGTGCGCGAGACCTTCCTCCGCATGGCGATGAATGACGCGGAGACCGTGGCCCTCACCGCCGGCGGCCACACCTTCGGCAAGGCCCACGGCGCCGGCAGCGCCGAGCTGCTGGGCCCTGCTCCCGAGGGGGCACCGCTGGAGGAGATGGGCCTGGGCTGGCGCAGCCGCCACGGCAGCGGTGTGGGGGCCGACGCCACCACCAGCGGGATCGAGGGCGCCTGGAAACCCAACCCCAACCGCTGGGACATGGGCTACTTCGACATGCTGTTCGGCTACGAGTGGGAGCTGATCAAGAGCCCGGCCGGCGCCTGGCAGTGGCAGGCCAAAGACTGCCGCGAGGAGCACCTGATCCCCGACGCCCACATCCCCGGACTCAAGCACCCGCCGATGATGACCACGGCGGATCTGTCGCTGCGCTTCGATCCGATCTACGCGCCGATCTCGCGCCACTTCCACCAGCACCCCGAGGCCTTCGCCGATGCCTTCGCCCGGGCCTGGTTCAAGCTCACCCACCGCGACATGGGGCCCAAGTGCCTCTACCTCGGCCCCGAGGTGCCCGAGGAAGACCTGATCTGGCAAGACCCGATCCCGGCGGTGGATCACCCCTTGGTGGATGAAGCCGCCATCGCCGATCTCAAGGTGCGCGTGCGGGCGTCGGGGCTAAGCACCGCTGAGTTGGTGAGCACCGCCTGGGCTTCGGCCTCCAGCTTCCGCGGCTCCGACAAGCGCGGCGGCGCCAACGGCGCCCGGGTGCGCCTGGCCCCGCAGAACAGCTGGGCCGTGAACCAGCCCGAGCAGCTGCAACGGGTG
This sequence comes from Cyanobium sp. Alchichica 3B3-8F6, assembly GCF_024346435.1. Taxonomy (NCBI): domain Bacteria; kingdom Bacillati; phylum Cyanobacteriota; class Cyanophyceae; order Synechococcales; family Prochlorococcaceae; genus Cyanobium; species Cyanobium sp. Alchichica 3B3-8F6. The sequence goes on from NZ_JAGQCZ010000014.1 coordinate 14,933, forward strand.
CTGGCCGTGCTCGAGGGCATCCAGCAGGCGTTCAACGCCTCCCGCTCAGGTGGGGTGCGCGTGTCGGTGGCAGATCTGATCGTGCTGGCGGGTGGCGTGGGCGTGGAGCAGGCGGCCGCCGCCGCGGGCATGCCGGTGGAGGTGCCGTTCACGCCGGGCCGGATGGATGCCAGCCAGGAGCAAACGGATGCGGCCTCGTTTGCGGTGATGGAGCCCCAGGCCGATGGCTTCCGCAACTGGCAGAAGGCTCCGATGAGCGTGACCGCCGAGCACCTGCTGCTGGACCGGGCCCAACTGCTGGGCCTGAGCGCCCCGGAGATGACCGTGCTGGTGGGCGGCCTGCGGGTGCTGGGTGCCAACAGCGGTGGCGTGCGCCATGGCGTGTTCACCGAGCGGCCGGGGGTGCTGAGCAACGACTTCTTCGTAAACCTGCTCGACATGGCCACCACCTGGACGCCCACCGACGACAGCGGTGAGCTGTTTGAGGGGCGCGACCGCCAGAGCGGGGCGCTGCGCTGGAGCGGCACCCGGGTGGATCTGGTGTTCGGCTCCAACTCGCAACTGCGTACCATCGCTGAGGTGTATGCCCAGAGCGATGGCGCCGGCCGCCTGGTGTGCGACTTCGTGGCCGCCTGGGTGAAGGTGATGGAGGCCGATCGCTTCGACCTCCAGGGCCGAACCCAAGCAGAGCGCAGGGAGAAGCCAGACATCAATCCGCGAAACCGAGAATTACTTTAACGCCTTTATGCGGCTATAGTCATTCTATTGCCGTGGATCCCAATGGCTGTCGCCTCTGCGCCCATCTCCCTGGCCGCCGCCGCCGGGGGCAGCGCGCTGCTGTTCCGCCAGCTCTTTGATGCCGACACCGGCACCTTCACCTACCTGCTGGTCGACGTGCCCAGCGGCGAGGCGGTGCTGATCGATTCGGTGTTCGAGCAACAGCACCGCGACCTCTCCCTGATCCGTGAACTGGGCATCACCCTGGTGGCGTCGATCGACACCCACGCCCATGCCGACCACGTCACCGGCAGCTGGCTGATGCACCAGGCCACAGGCTGCGCCATCGGCCTGGCCGCGGCCGTCCGTGCCGAAAACGTCACGCTGCCGCTGGCCCATGGCGATCGCATCCGCTTCGGCGGACGGCACCTGGAGGTGCGCAGCACCCCCGGCCACACCGATGGCTGCCTCAGCTTCGTGCTGGACAACCACGCCATGGCCTTCAGCGGCGATGCCCTGCTGGTGCGCGGCTGCGGCCGCTGCGACTTCCAGCAGGGCAACGCCCACACCCTGTGGCGCTCCATCACCGAGCAGATCCTGTCGCTGCCGGAGGCCTGCCTGCTCTATCCCGCCCACGACTACACCGGCCGCAGCGTCACCTCCGTCGTGGAAGAAAAGGCGTTCAACGCCCGCCTCGGCGGCACCGCCACCGAGCGGGATTTCGTGGGCCACATGGAGAACATGAAACTGCCCCACCCCCACAAGATCGCCGAAGCCCTGCCCGGCAACATGCGATCCGGCAAGCCGCGCGACCAAGCCGCTCCCGAAACCTGGGCACCCCTGCAGCGCAGCTATGCCGGTCTGCCGGAACTCAGCCCAGACTGGCTGGCCGATCACAGCGGCGGCGTGACCGTGGTGGACGTGCGCTCAAGCGAGGAGTTCAACGGCCCCGATGGCCGCATTCCCGGCAGCGTGCTGTTGCCGCTGCCCGACCTGGACAACCGCAACCACGAGCTGCCCGCGGATCGCCCCGTGGTGCTGGTGTGCCATTCCGGCAGCCGCTCAGCCCTCGCCACCCAGCAGCTGCTCAAGGCCGGCCGCCAGCAGGTGGCCAACCTCCGCGGTGGCATCAGCCGCTGGGAGGCCGACGGCTATCCGATCGAACGCCTGGCCAGCAACTGAATCGTCTCCCTCTGCTCCGTTCCCTCCTCCGCCTTGCAAACCATGAGCCCCAGCATCAGCGCCCACGATCTGGCCGAACAGCACCACTCCCAGCGCGTTGCCGTGATCGATGTGCGTGAGCCGATGGAATACGCCAGCGGCCACATCGCCGGCAGCCTCAACGTGCCCCTCGCACGCCTGCACCTGGCCAACCTGCCCCAGGGCCCGCTGGTGCTGGTGTGCCAGAGCGGCCAGCGCAGCAGCAAAGGTGTGCAAAACCTCCTGCAGCAGGGCTATTCCCACCCCGTCAACGACCTGGCGGGCGGCCTGCCCAGTTGGCAGCAGGCAGGCCTGCCGGTGCGCGCACTCAAGAATGCCCCCCTGCCATTGATGCGTCAGGTGCAGATCGCCGCCGGCTCGCTCGTGCTGCTGGGCCTGATCCTCAGCAACACCGTGGCCCCCGCCTGGATCCTGCTCAGCTGGTTTGTCGGGGCGGGACTGGTGTTTGCCGGCGTGAGTGGCTTCTGCGGCATGGCGCGCCTGCTGGCGGTGATGCCCTGGAACAAAGTGGACCTGTAATGGATCCCTCCAGCCTCGCCCTGTTGGCAAGCGGTGGTGTTCTGATTGGCTTTCTGCTCTCGGTGCTCGGTGCCGGTGGCTCGATCCTGCTGCTGCCCTTGCTGGTGAGCGGCGCGGCCCTGCCCACCCGGGAGGCCGTTCCCCTCTCGCTGCTGGTGGTGATGCTGCTGGCCCTGGCCAACCTGGGGCCTTACTTGCGCCGCGGCCAGTTCGCCCCCCGTCCAGCCCTGATCCTCGGCCTGCCGGCCCTGGCGGGCAGCTGGGTCGGCGGCAGCTGGGTGAAAGCGGGCCTCATTCCCGAGCCAGTGCAGCTGGCCATTTTCGCCCTCGCCGCCCTGGTGGCCGCCTGGCTGCTCAGCCGCCGCACCCTTGTGGCCAACGCCGATGGCATCCGGCGCACCCAGCCAGTGGCCCTGGCCATTCAAGGGGTGCTGGTGGGGCTGCTCACCGGCATCGCCGGCGTGGGCGGTGGCTTTGCCATCGTGCCGGCCCTGGTGTTGCTGGCGGGCCTGCCGATGGCCCTGGCCAGCGGCACCAGCCTGCTGCTGATCGCCGTGAATGCCCTGGTGGCGTTGGCGGCCCTGGGCCACTGGCCCACCGCCAGCCTGCCGCTGATGGCTCCCCTGTTGGTGGGCGGCGCCGTTGGGGCCGTGGTGGGCCAGCGGCTAGCTCCCCAGCTCAGCGACCGCCTCCTGCGCCAGGGCTTCGCGCTGATGCTGCTCGGCACGGCTGCCCTCACCGGCGCCGAGGCCTGGCGGCGCCATCACCTGCCCACCGAAGCCGCCATCACCTGGCCCTCCTCCCCCCATCAGCCGTAGCACCCCATTCGCCATTCTGTTTTCCTGAATTCCCCACGCCCTCCAGCCATGAGCGACCACTTCGATCTGATCGTGCTTGGCGCCGGCTCCGGTGGCCTGGCCGCCGCCAAGCGGGCCGCCAGCTACGGCGCCCGGGTAGCGATCGTGGAGGGCGATCGGGTGGGCGGCACCTGCGTGATCCGCGGCTGCGTGCCCAAGAAGCTGCTGGTGTACGGCTCGTCCTACCGGCACCTGCTGGCCGATGCCACCAGCTACGGCTGGGAGGTGGGCGACGTGCGCCTCGACGCGTCCCGTTTGCTCGCCAACGTGCGCACCGAGGTGGATCGGCTCAACACCCTGCACATCGGTTTTCTGGAGAAAGCCGGGGTGGAGCTGGTGCGGGGCTGGGGTCGCTTCAGCAGCGCCACCAGCGTGGTGGTGACGGGCGCCGACGGGAATGAGCGCGAGCTCCAGGGCCAGCGGATCCTGATCGCCGTGGGCGGCCGGCCCCAGCGCCCCGAGATCCCCGGCGCAGAGCTGGGCTGGCTCAGCGACGACATGTTTGAGCTGGAGAGCCTGCCCGAGCGGGTGGTGGTGGTGGGTGCTGGCTTCATTGCCTGCGAATTCGCCGGCATCCTCAATGGCCTGGGCGTGCAGGTGACCCAGCTGGTGCGCGGCGATCACCTGTTGCGCGGCTTCGATCGCGAGGCCAGCGAGGCGGTGCGCGCCGGCATGGAAGCAGACGGCATCGAAATCCGCTTCGCCCATTCGCCGGCGGCGATCACCGGCCAGTGCGCCCCCGGCGAGCTCAGCGTTACTACCCAGAGCGGCGAATCGATCGCCTGCGGCGGCGTGCTGCTGGCCACCGGCCGCAAGCCCTTCCTCAAGGGCCTCAACCTCGAGGCCGCCGGGGTGGCCGTGGAGGGCAGCCGCATCCCGGTGAATGCCGATCAACGCACCAACGTGCCGAGCATCTATGCAGTGGGCGATGTGACCGACCGCATCAACCTGACCCCGGTGGCCGTCGATGAGGGCCGCGCCTTCGCCGACACGGAGTTTGGCCACAAGCCCCGCCAGGTGGACCACAGCCTGGTGGCCTGCGCGGTGTTTTCCCAGCCGGAGCTCGCCAGCGTGGGGCTCACCGAGGAGCAGGCGATCGCCCGCTGCGGAGCCGATGGGATCAAGCTGCACCGGGCCCGCTTCAGGCCGATGAGCCAGGCCCTGCCGGCCCGGGATCCCAAGGTGCTGCTCAAGCTGATCGTGGACACCGCCACCAACAAGGTGCTCGGCTGCCACATGGTGGGTGAGCACGCCGCCGAGATCATCCAGATGGCGGCGATCGCCATCGGCATGGGCGCCACCAAAGCCGACTTCGACCGCACCATGGCCCTGCACCCCTCGGTGGCCGAGGAGTTCGTGACGATGCCGAATTGAACAGCCTGCCGAATTGAACAGCCTGCCGAATTGAACAGCCTGCCGAATTGAACAGCCTGCCCAACTAGTTGCCAAACCAGATGCCGATCAAGCAGCCAACCGGCGCTTGCACAGCTCGTCTGCAACCCTCACCCCAGCAAATCCTTGCGGAGTTTGCGGATCCGATCCAGCAGCTCCGCTCGCCGTTGTTGCTTGAAGGCGTTGTGGGCCAGGCTGTTCAGCAGAGTCACCAGCCCCACCAGCTCCAGCAGCCCGCCCACCAGGGGGATCTCGTTGATGGCCCCAAGGGTGGCGCCGGTGAGCTTCAGGGCAATGCCAGCCAGCACCGCCAGAGCAAGGATCTGCAGAGCCGGCACCAGATCGGCCAGCGACTGAAGCGGGGTGGCACCAAGCTTCTGCAGCAACTGGTTGAGAAACTGCAACGGCAGACCCAGCACCGCGCTGGCTCCCGACTCGGCGTTGGTGGGGTCGGATGGGACAGGCTCAGTTGTGGCCAGCGGCGCCGCCGTGGCCACTGGAATGTCCAGCGTCGGGGGCTCCGTGGCCGGTTCAGGCTCGAGGCTGATCTCTGGGTTGATCGGCAGAGCCTCTGGGTTGATCGCCTGAACCTCTGCGTCTGCCAAGGCACCAACCAGCACAGGCCAGAGTTGTTATAAAGCGGGCTTCAGCCGGCGGCCAGCCCCTTCTCGTCGAAGACGCCTTCAAACAGCACCGAACTGAGATAGCGCTCGCCGGAATCGGGCAGCACCACAACGATCGTCTTGCCGGCGTAGGCATCCTCCCGGGCCAGACGCAGGGCAGCGGTGGTAGCCGCGCCGCAGGAGATGCCGGCCAGGATGCCCTCCTCCTTCATCAACCGGCGGGCCATGGCCACCGCCTCCTCGTCGGTCACCGTCTCCACCCGGTCCACCAGATCGAGCTCGAGGTTGGCGGGCACAAACCCGGCACCGATGCCCTGAATCTTGTGGGGACCGGGCTTGAGCTCCTGGCCTGCCTTCGCCTGGGAAATCACCGGACTGTTGGTGGGCTCCACCGCCACCGACACCAACGGCTTGCCCAGGGTGCCCTTGATGTAGCGACTCACGCCGGTGATCGTGCCGCCGGTGCCGACGCCCGCCACCAGCACATCCACCTTCCCTTCGGTATCGGTCCAGATCTCTGGGCCGGTGGTGTCGTGGTGAATCTGGGGATTGGCCGGATTGGAAAACTGCTGCAGCAGCACGTAGCGGTCGGGATCGGATGCCGCCATCTCCTTGGCGGTGCCGATGGCACCGGGCATGCCCATGCGTCCCTCGGTGAGCACCAAGTGGGCGCCGTAGGCGGTGAGCAGCTTGCGGCGCTCCAGGCTCATGGTTTCCGGCATGGTGAGGGTGAGAGGAATGCCCTTAGCCGCCGCCACGAAGGCCAGGGCAATGCCCGTGTTGCCGCTGGTGGGCTCCACCAACTCCTTGCCAGGGCCCAGCAGTCCCTCCTGTTCCGCCCGCCAGATCATGGCGGCACCAATGCGGCACTTCACCGAGAAGGCGGGGTTGCGGCCCTCGATCTTGGCCAGCACCCGGGCCTGACAACCCTCAGTCACCCGATTGAGCTGCACCAAGGGGGTTTTGCCGATGGTGAGGCTGTTGTCGGCGTAGATGCTGGTCATCCGATCAGGGCGGCCGTTCTTTGCCCGCAGCCTAGGAATGCCGGCGTCCCAGACACCCCCAACCCAAGTGGATTGTGAAGAGCCAGCGGCAACACGGCCCCAAAGGCACCAACCCGCCGGCTGTGATTCCTAAGGTTCCCGCCACCTCTTGCATGGTTCGGCGATGGCAACCACGTCGGCGCCCCCTCGGCGCACGGCCCTGCTGAATCACATCAGCACCAACAACATCAAGGGAGATCTCTTCGGAGGCGTCACCGCCGCGGTGATCGCCCTGCCCATGGCCCTCGCCTTCGGGGTGGCCTCCGGTGCCGGTGCCGCCTCAGGCCTGTGGGGCGCTGTGTTGGTGGGCCTGTTTGCTGCTTTGTTTGGCGGCACGCCATCACTGATCTCCGAGCCCACCGGGCCGATGACCGTGGTGATGACCGCCGTGATCGCCAGCTTCACCGCCCGCGATCCCGAGAACGGTCTGGCCATCGCTTTCACCGTGGTGATGCTGGCGGGTGTATTCCAGATCGCCTTCGGCCTGCTGAAGCTGGGCCGCTACATCACCCAGATGCCTTACACGGTGATCTCGGGCTTCATGAGCGGCATCGGCATCATCCTGATCATCCTGCAGCTGGGCCCCTTCCTCGGTCATGCCATCCCCAAAGGCGGTGTGATCGGCACCCTCAATGCCCTGCCGCAGCTCATTCAGACCGCCCGTTTGCCTGAAGTGGTGCTGGCGCTGATCACCCTGGCCATCCTCTGGTTCACCCCAGCGGCGCTCAAGAAAATCGCCCCGCCCCAGCTGATTGCACTGGTGGCCGGCACGCTGCTTTCGCTCACCCTGCTGCAGGGCGACATCGCCTCCGGCGGTGAAGGTGTTCGCCGAATCGGCGCAATCGCCTCGGGTTTCCCCCAGCTGCGCATGCCCTACATGGAGCTGGGCCTGGCCAGCAAGATGCTGATTGATGCCGCCGTGCTGGGCATGCTCGGCTGCATCGACGCCCTGCTCACCGCCGTGATCGCCGACAGCGTCACCCGCACCGAGCACAACTCCAACAAAGAACTCATCGGCCAGGGCCTCGGCAACCTCGCCTCCGGACTGTTTGGTGGCCTTCCCGGTGCCGGCGCCACCATGGGCACCGTGGTGAACATCCAGGCCGGCGGCCGCAGCGCCCTCTCGGGCATCAGCCGGGCCTTGATTCTGATGGTGGTGATCCTTGCTTTCACGGGCGTTGCCGCCCAGATCCCCCAGGCGGTGCTCGCCGGCATCGCCCTCAAGGTGGGTGTCGACATCGTCGACTGGGGCTTCCTCAAGCGCGCCCACCGGATCTCGATGAAGGGGGCGTTGATCATGTATTTGGTGATCGCCCTCACCGTGCTGGTGGATCTGATCGCCGCCGTTGGCATCGGCGTGTTCATCGCCAACATCCTCACCATCGACAAGATGAACGCCCTGCAGAGCAAGAGCGTTAAGTCGATCAGCACCGGCGACGGCGAACTCGATATCTCCGACGATGAAAAGGCCCTGCTGGATCAAGGCAAGGGTCAGGTGCTGTTGTTCCAGCTCAACGGCGCCATGCTCTTCGGCGTAGCCAAGGCCATCGCGCGGGAGCACAACGCCATCACCAGCTGCCAAACGGTGATCTTCGATCTGGGTGAGGTGTCACACCTGGGGGTGACCGCCGCCCTGGCCCTGGAAAATGCGGTGGAAGAAGCGGTGGAGAAAGGCCGTTCGGTCTACGTCGTGGGGGCCTGCGACGTGACCCGCCGCCGCCTCGAGAAGCTCAAGATGTTTGAACTGCTGCCCGCCGACCACACGGAGATCAGCCGCCGCGAAGCCCTGGAGCGCGCCGTTTCCGCTCTGAACTAACCCAGGCCGTAGGGCTCGGTATCGGCGGGTTCGCGGATGCCGAGCTGCTCACGCCACGCGCTGACGGGGCGATCCCAGCCCTCCTCCCAGCGGGCGGCCACTAGGCACTGGGCCTGATGCCCGATCGCCATGCCATGGGCCACCGCCTGGCTCAGTTCTTCAAAGCGCCCCATCTGGAAGCGGAAGCTGGCCAGCTGCCCGGCGGTGGTAAGCAACACGTAGGCGGGAAAGCCGATCTGGGCGGCGGTGATCGCCAGCACACCGCTCTCGCCAGCGGGCATGGTGCCAAAGCCACTCACCACGTGATGGATGTCGTGGGTGGTGGCGACCCGCTGGGTGAGCCACTGGGCCTCGGTGGTGGTGGGCCGGGGCCGGAAGAATTCCGGGTCGTAGTTGAGCTGGCGGATCAACTCGGCATAGCTGCGGCCCAGGCTGCCCTCGGGCAGCTGGATCAACCTGTCGATGTCCGGCTGGAGCGGGGGGTAGCGCTGATCGAGCATCGCTGCGCCCCCTGGCACGGCCCGGAAGCGGCGAACCGAATCCAGCATCTGGGGACTGTCGATCATGTTGTCGACCAGATCCGCCACCGAGCTCAGATCACCGCCGCTGCGACCGATCGCCCCCAGCAATTTGAGATTGTTGGCCGCCCGCAGCAGCTCCCCAAACCGTGACATCCAGCCAGACCCAACTCCATCCAGGATGACGTGCCCCTAAGGGCCTGATAGCTTTTGGCCATGAGCAGTCCGCCATAGACGCCGAGCATCACCTCGCCGCGGAAACTCTGCCGCCGGCCCAGCTGAGGCGTCAGGCCTGACACATCACTCCGTCACTTTGACTGGGCCGGGATCGGTGTATTCAGTAGTGCGTCCACAGCTGCGGTGCATACACCAATACCGACAGAGACCAGTGACAAACGATCACCAGTGACAAACGATCATTTTATGAAGGGATTCTTCCCGCCCCTGACGTCCCTGCCGAAGGAAATGCTGGCCGGCGTTGTAGTGGCCCTTGGCGTGGTGCCCGAGGCGATCGCCTTCTCCCTGGTGGCGGGGGTGGACCCAAAGATGGGCCTGTTCGCCTCGGTGGCGATCTGCTGCGTGGTGGCCTTCGCCGGCGGACGCCCCGCCATGATCTCAGCCGCCACGGCCGGCGTGGCCCTGCTGATGGGTCCCCTGGTGGCGGCCCACGGGGTGGCCTATCTGCTGGCGGCCACCCTGCTGGCGGGCCTGTTCCAGATCCTCTGGGGCTACATGCGCCTCGGCTACCAGATGCGGTTTGTGCCCCGGGCCGTGACCCTGGGCTTTGTCAACGCCATCGGCCTGCTGATCTTCCGAGCCCAGCTGCCCCAGATGGGACTGGGGGCCGATGGCGGCGAGACGGTGGCGAGCCTGGGGGGAGCGGCGGTGGCCTGGCCCAGCGTGTGGCTGCTGGTAGGCCTCGGATTGGCAATCATCTACGGCCTGCCGCGGCTCACCATGGCCGTGCCCTCGACCCTGGTGGCGATCGTGGTGATCACGCTGCTGGCCGAGGGATTGAACCTGCCGGTGCCACGAGTGGGAGATCTGGGCGAGCTGCCCAGCACGTTTCCCGGCTTCGGGCTACCGGCGGTGCCCTTCAACCTCGACACCCTGGCGATCATCCTGCCGGTGAGCCTGGCGATCTCCTTTGTGGGGCTGTTGCAGGCCTTTCTCACCGCCACCGTGATCGACGACCTCACCGATTCGGACAGCGACAAAAATGTTGAGGCCCGCGGCCAGGGGTTGGCGAACATCGCGTCGGGGCTGATCGGCGGCATGGCCGGAGCTGGCATGATCGGCCAATCGGTGATCAACGTGGAAGCCGGCGGGCGCTACCGCCTCTCCACCTTCACCGCCGGTGCCGGCTTGCTGATTCTGGTGCTGGGGCTGCGGGAGCAGCTGGCCCGCATGCCGATGGCAGCCCTGGTGGCCGTGATGATCATGGTGTCGATCAGCACGTTCAATTGGGAGTCGTTTCGGACCATCCGCAGGGTCCCCAAGAGCGACACCGCTGTGATGGTGGTGACCATGGTGATCGCCCTGATCACCAGCAACCTGGCAATCGCGGTCCTGGTGGGCGTTTCCCTGGCGGGAATCCTGTTCAGCCGCAAGGTGGCCAAGGTGGTCACCGTGCACTCCAGCTGGCTCGAGCCTGAGCACCGCCTCTACAACGTGCGTGGCCAACTCTTTTTCGTCAGCACGGTCTACTTTCTGGACGGATTTGATCTGAGGAGCCATCCCCAGCGGATCACGATTGACATGGGCAATGCCCACATCTGGGATCAAACCGGGGTGCGCGCCCTTGACCAGGTGATCCGCAATTTGCGCCAGGGCGGCTCCAAGGTGGAGGTGTTGAACCTCAATGCCGAGAGCCTGGACCTGTTTGGGCGCATCAGCGATGCCCCAGACCTGATAGAGGGAGCCCGCTGCGAGCTGGCCCGATGAGGGCCCTGAACCACTGGCGCGGGGATCTCAGCGGTGGCCTCACCGCCGCGGTGGTGGCCCTGCCCTTGGCCCTCGCCTTCGGCGTGGCCTCCGGAGCCGGACCGATGGCCGGGCTCACCGGCGCCATCGTGCTCGGCCTCCTGGCAGCCCTGTTTGGCGGCACCCCCACCCAGGTGTCTGGTCCCACCGGTCCGATGACCGTGATCATGACCGCCGTGATCACCCTGCTGGTGGGGCGCTACGGCCAGTCCAGCGGCCTGGCAATGGCCTTCACCGTGGCCCTGATGGCGGGCGGGTTCCAGGTGGTGTTCGGCCTGATGAAGCTGGGCCAGTACATCACGATGATGCCCTACACCGTGATCTCGGGCTTCATGTCGGGGATCGGAGCCATCATTGTGGTGCTGCAGCTGCCGCCCCTTCTGGGGGTGAGCCTGGCTGGGCCGATCCCCACGATCCTGGCCAGGTTGCCCTGGGCGGTGGCCCATCTCAATCCCACGGCGCTGGCGGTGGGCTTGGCCAGTTTTGCGTTGGTGGTGCTCTACCCCAAGCGCTGGAACTTCCTGCTGCCGGCCCCCCTGGTGGCGCTGGCAGTGGTGAGCGGGGTCTCGGTGCTGTGGCTGCCAAGCGGCGCCCTGCCGAGGCTGGGGGCCATGCCCACCGGCCTGCCCCAGCTCCAATGGCCCCAGGTGGGCTGGGGGGATCTGCGCACCCTGGCGGGCTTCGCTCTCACCCTGGCGGTGCTGGGCTCGATCGACTCGCTGCTCACCTCCCTGGTAGCCGACAACATCACCCGCAGCCATCACGATTCCGACCAGGAATTGATCGGCCAGGGCATCGGCAATATGGCCAGCGCCTTGCTGGGTGGCCTGCCGGGTGCCGGTGCCACGATGCGCACCGTCACCAACGTGCAGGCAGGCGGGCGCACGCGGTTGTCGGGCATGGTGCATGCCCTGGTGCTGCTGCTGATCACCCTCGGGGCGGGTTCGTGGGCCAGCCCGATTCCCCATGCGGTGCTGGCCGGCATCCTGCTGAAGGTGGGGCTGGAAATTATCGACTGGTCATTCATCGTGCGGGCGCCGCTGCTGTCGCTGCGGACCACCGGGCTGATGTGGCTGGTGCTGCTGCTCACCGTGTTCTGGGACCTGATCACCGCCGTGGTGGTGGGGGTGTTTCTGGCCAACATCCTCACGATCAAACGCCAGAGCGAACTGCAGCAACAGGCCATGCGGGCGCGCAGCGGCGGTGACGGCGACCATCACGACCTCAATCTCGAGGAGCAGGAGCTGCTACGGCAGGCCGGCGACCTGCTGCTGCTGCTGCAACTCAGCGGCCCGTTGAGCTTTGGGGCCAGCAAATACCTCACCCAACTGCTCAGCTCCAGCGCCAGCTTTCACACCCTGGTGCTCGATCTCAGCGAAGTGCCGCTCCTAGGGGTGACCGCCGCCTTGGCGATTGAAACCATCTGCTTCGACTGCCGCGACCAGCAGCGGCAGGTGTTCATCGTGACCGCAACAGATCAACCGCGGGAACGCCTGCATCGGCTCAAGGTTCCAGCAATCTCTGGTGTGACACTCACCAAGAGTCGGCTGGAGGCCCTGGCTGCCGCAATCAGCCCAAAGGTGGCCTGATCAGGCGGACTCCCACTCGACTTTCACCACATCCAGCGGTCCGCGCCCACTGTGGTTGAGCTCGGTGGCCGCCCTCAGGGCTGCCTCATGGGTATGGAAGAGAAACGCTTCGCTGGTGCTGCCCACATCCACCAGACGCTGATCCTCTCCGGCAATGGCCACAAAGGAGCCATCGTTGAGCCGCCTCAGGGCGTAGCGCTCGGCCTGGGTGCAATCCATCGGGTGGGAGGGATCAATCTCAGGAGCCCAGAAGTGCATCACCACCAATCAGCCATTTCAAGGCTAGCCAGCCCCACCAGGCCGCACGACCCCCGGCAGGATCAGTTCCAGCAGGGCACCACCCTCGGGTCGATTGCTGGCCTGGATGCGACCGCCGTGGGTGACGGCAATCTGCTGCACGATCGAGAGCCCCAGGCCACTGCCGATGCGTTGGGTGCGGGCCCGGGCGGGATCCCCCCGGTAAAAGCGCTCAAACAGATGGGCCAGGTCGTCCTCACTGAGGCCCGGGCCCTGGTCGGCCACACTCAACTGGCACCAGTCGCCACGGCTGCCGAGGCTCACCCGCAACTCGCCGCCATCCGGGCTGTAGCGCAGAGCGTTGTCGAGCAGGTTGAGCAGGGCCCGGTGCAGGCGGGAGCTGTCGCCGCGTAGCTGCAGGGCAGGAGGTGCATCCAAGGCCAGGTGGATCTGACGCGGATCGGCAAGGGGACGCAGGTTGGACCACACCTGCTCCACCAGCTGGGGCAGATCCACCACGCTCAGCCGCTGACCGGTGCCCGGCAGCGTGTTCTCGAGGCGGGAGAGCTCGAGCAGATCCCCCACCAACTCCTGCAACCGCAGCAATTCCCGCTGCAAGCGCTCCACCAGCCGGGCGTTCTGGCTGTTGACCTGGGCGGCGAGGCTGTCGCCCACCAGCAGCAAGGCCGTGAGGGGCGTTTTCAGTTCGTGGGCTACATCGCTTACCCAGCGCTCCTGCTGCTCCAGCTGGGCATCGAGGGAGCGGCGACTCTGCAGTTGCACGCCCAGCCAGCCGTCGCGGCCTGGCACCACCATCACATCGAGGTCTTGGCCGTCGGAGTGCCACTCCAAGCGCTGGGGGCGATCCTGACGGCGGGCGATCCGGATGCTGCTGGCCAGGCCGGGATCGGCACAGATCTCGGCAAAGGGCTGACCGACCAGCAGCCGGCCCGAATCAAGCTGGAGTATCCGCTCCGCCCGGGGGTTGATGTGGCCCACGGTGCCGTTGCGTTCGAGCAGGATCCAGCCGATGGTCGACGAATCCATCCAGCTGAGCAGCTGCCGGGCCGGGGGCAGGGGGCGACGCCAGCCTCCACGCCGACGCCAGAAACCCATCAAGCGGTTGAAGGCGCTAACCAAAGCGATAACCAAACCCCCGCACGGTGATCAGATGCACCGGGGCTGACGGATTCTCTTCCAGCTTTTCGCGCAACCAGCGGATGTGCACATCCACGGTTTTGCTGTCGCCGAAGTAGTCGATGCCCCAGAGCTGCTCCAGCAGCTGATCGCGGCTCCACACCCGCCGGGGGTTCTGCATGAACAGCTCCAGCAGGCGGTATTCCTTCGGCGAGAGGTTCACCTCCAGACCATCCCGGGTCACCCGGCATTCTTCCGGATAGAGGCTGAGATTGGCGTGCTCCAGCACCCGGGCCCGGGAGGTTTGGCTGGAGGAGCGGCGCAGCAGGGCTCGGCAGCGGGCCACCAACTCCCGCATGCCAAACGGCTTGACCAAGTAGTCGTCGGCACCCACCTCGAGGCCCAGCACTCGATCAGTTTCGGTGTCGCGGGCGCTCACCACCAGGATCGGGGTCTGGTTGCTCTGCTGGCGCAGCTGGCGGCACACATCCAAACCACCCAGGCCAGGCAGCATCAGGTCGAGCACCACCAGGGCAAACCCCTGCCCCTCCGGTGCCCGCTGCAGCAACTGCAGGGCATCGCGACCGTTGCCGCAGGCCTGCACCGCAAACCCCTCCAATTCGAGGGCTTCGCGGATCGTTTCGCGGATCGTTTCGTCGTCTTCGACGACCAACAAGGACGGCTGCATGGCGCCATTCTCACCGGCGAGCTTGAAACCCCAGAAGGTTGTTTCAACAGAAGAGGTTTCAACCACAGCGATACCCCTGCCCGCGCACGGTGGTGATCAGGGCTGGTTGGGCTGGATCGGCCTCCAACTTGAGGCGCAGCCAGCGAATGTGCACATCCACCGTTTTGGGATCGAGCTCCACGGCCTCGAGCTCACCCCACACACGGGTCAGGAGTTCATCGCGGCTCCAGATCCGGCGCGGATGTTCCAGAAAAAACTGCAGCAGGCGAAATTCCCGGGGCGAAAGGGTCACGTCCTGGCCATCCCGGCTGACCCGGTGCGCCTCCACCCGCATGGTCACCGCGCCACAACGCAGCTCAGGGGTGGCCTCCAGCCCGAGCTGGTGACGGCGCACCAGCGCCCGGCAGCGGGCCAAGCATTCCGCCATGCCAAAAGGTTCTGGCAGAACGTCGTCGGCGCCCACCTCCAAGCCCCAGATCCGATCGGCTTCGCTGCTGCCCGGGCAGAGCATCAGCACCGGGATCGACATCTCGGCCGCCCGCACCCGGGCGCACAATGCTGCGGCCTGCGCGCCGAGGCTGCCATCGAGCACCAGCAGCTCCCAATCCGAGGGGGTGGCAAGCTGCTCGGCAGCGTCGTCTACATCTCTGCAAAGGCACACCTCGCACCCCGCCTCGGCAAGGTCGTGGCGGAGCCGGTGGGCTGCCGCAGGATCAGAATGCACCAACAGCAGCCGAATCGACGGCTGACTCATCGATGCGAATGGCGCTGCTGGGGGAGATGGCTCACCACGAGACGCCGTTGGCTATCGATCTGCAGCCAACCCTCGTCGCGCAGCGCCCCCAGGATGCGGGTCACGGTGACCCGGGTGGTGCTCAACGCGCTGGCCAGATCCTGGTGGGTGAGCTTGATCTGCAGGCACAGGCCCTGTTCACAGGGCTGGCCGTAGTCGTTGGCCAGCAACTCAAGCAAGCCCCGCACCCGCTCTTCGATGCGCCGCAGGCCCAGCAGCTCCAGCAGGGCTTCACTCTGGCGGTAGCGGGCCGCCATGCCCTGAAGCAAACCCATCGCCAGGTGGGGAGAGCGCTGGATCTCCTCGCAGCTGAGGCAGAGCAGGTCGCTGTCCACCAGGGTGGTGGCCGCATAGGCCTCCACGTTGGTGAGCGGATCGCCGAAGGGTTCGTTCGGGCCGGCCAAGCCCAGCAGCAGCTCATCGCCGTGGATCGAGATGGCGGAGAGCTTCACCATGCCCCGCACCACCACCCACACGTTGCGCTTCAGCAGGGGCACCTGGCTGCCAGGCGCCAGATGCACCAGGCTGCGCTTCGCGTAGCTGGTCTCCAGCAGCTCGCGAAAACTGTCGCTGCGACCCGGTTGAAGGGAGGGTGTGAACACCATCGCGGAGCAGGCCGTTGGTTTGGCAGAACGTTATGGAGGGCTCAGCGCCGAGAGGCAAAGACCGGGTAGTGCGGGGTTTAAGGGTCGGTTAGGGCCCTTGGCTGCTTTCCAGGGAGCCGCGCAGGATCCAGAGGCTGGGGCCCTGGCGCCGGTATCGCGCTTGCTTGACAGGGGGCGCGGAACGGAAACAAGCGCCGGTTGTGGTTTGCAATCGCCACCAGGGAGAGCATCACCGGCACCTCCACCAGCACCCCCACCACGGTGGCCAGGGCGGCTCCGGATTTAAGGCCAAACAGGCTGATGGCCACCGCCACCGCCAGCTCAAAAAAGTTGGAAGCGCCGATCATGGCTCCAGGGGCAGCGATCGACTGGGGCTGACGCCAGCGCCGCATCCACTGGGCGCTGATCCAGAAGATCAGGTAGGTCTGCAGGATCAGGGGGATAGCAATCAGGACGATCGCCAGCGGATTGGCCAGAATGGCCCGGGCCTGCACCATGAACAGCACCAAAACGGTGAGGATCAGGCTCAGGATTGCCAGGGGCTTGAGGCGGTGCTCCAAGCGCTCAATCCGCCCTGGGGAGCGCAACACCAAGCGGGTCAACCAACCCGCCACCAAGGGCACCACCACAAACAGGCCCACAGCGGTCACCAGGGTGTCCCAAGGCACGATCACCTGGCTTACCCCCAGCAGCAGGGCTGCAATGGGTGCAAAGGCAAACACCATGATCAGGTCATTGATGGCCACCTGAGCCAGGGTGTAATTGGGATCGCCACCGCAGAGTCGGCTCCAAACAAACACCATGGCCGTGCAGGGGGCCACCCCCAGCAGAATCATGCCGGCGATGTATTGATCGCCCAGGGCGGCAGGGATCCAGGCCGCAAACAAGCCACGGATGAACAGCCAAGCGATGGCCGTCATCGCGAGGGGTTTGATCAGCCAGTTCACCACCACGGTGACCACCAGCCCCTTGGGCTGACGGCGCAAATCGACGAGCGCATGGAAATCAACCGCCAGCATCATGGGATAGATCATTCCCCAGATCAGCAGGCCAATCGGCAGGTTGATGCGGGCAAATTCCAGACCTGCCACAGCCTCCGCTGCCTGCGGGAAGACGGCGCCGAGGGTGACACCAGCCGCGATGGCCAGGGCTACCCACAGGCTCAAAAAGCGCTCAAAGATCCCCATGGCGCCTCAGCAGCAGAGGCTGGCGGGGGCGGTGCAACCAGCCGCCAGATCGGCCAACCAGCCCCGCAGGCCCTCGAGGGCTTCGGGCTGCAGTTGGTAGTACACCCAACGGCCCTCCTGGCGATCCACGAGCAGCCCCGCCTCCTTGAGCACCTTGAGGTGAAACGACAGCTTCGACTGGGCCAACCCCAGCTCGCTGGTGAGCTCGCAGACGCAGCGCTCACCGCCGGCCAGGGCCTCGATCACCTGCAGCCGCAGCGGATCGGCGAGGGCTTTGAGCCGCTGGCGGGCTTGATCGGCCGCCAGAGGAGGGGGGGCAACGGGCACGGACGAGAGCCTGCTGAACCCATCAAAGCTAATTGGTGCGAACAGCCAGCACCTGGGCAGAGGACCCAGCCATAGACAACACCTGCTTACACAAATCCACGTCGTCGCCCCATACTAAAGGCTGCAAATAACATGAGGCCATTCTCGGCCCATGCGAAAGGCTGCGCGACCCATGCTCGAAGCACGCTCCAACCGCGCCGGCGCCTACCGCAACCAGCCATCGGGCTATCGCGCCTTCCATCCGGCTCCCCTGCCGCCGGATCCGCCCGTGCGGCTGAGCGGTGAATTGCAGGCGCTGCTCTCCCAGGCTGATCGGGCCCTGGGGCGACTGGATGGATCGGTGGAAACGCTGCCGAACCCTGACCTGTTTGTCTTCATGTACGTGCGCAAGGAGGCAGTGCTCTCCAGTCAAATCGAAGGCACCCAGAGCTCCTTGCAGGATTTGCTGGCAGCGGAGGCCAAGGTATTCGGAGCCGGCGGCCTCCCCCGCGATGTGGATGAGGTGGTGAACTACGTGCGGGCGATGAACCATGGCCTGCAACGCCTCGCCACCTTGCCCGTGTCGATGCGGTTGATCGGCGAGATCCATGCCGTGCTGCTGCAGGGAGTTCGCGGCAGCCGGCTCACCCCAGGCGAGCTGCGACGCAGCCAAAACTGGATCGGCCCTGGTGGCTGCACCCTGGCCACTGCCAGCTTTGTGCCGCCACCCCCGGAGGAGCTACACGAAGCCCTGGGGGCCTTGGAACAGTTTCTCCACGCCCAAGACGATCTACCGGCTCTGATCCGCATCGGACTGGCCCACGCCCAGTTCGAAACGATCCATCCGTTTCTCGATGGCAACGGCCGTGTGGGGAGACTGCTGATCACCTTCCTGCTCACCGAGAAAGGAATCCTGCAGAAGCCTGTGCTCTATCTCTCGCATTACTTCAAGCAGCACCGCCAGGGCTATTACGACCACCTGCAGGCCGTGCGCGAAGACGGCAACTGGGAGAACTGGCTGGCGTTCTTTCTGCGAGGCGTGGCCGAGGTGAGCCAGGAGGCCAGCGGCACAGCCCGGCGGATCCTGGCGCTGCGGGAACAGCATCGGGCCTTGATCACCGATCACCTCGGGCGTGCTGCCGCCAACGGCCACCGGGTGCTGGAGAGCCTGTTTGACCGACCGATCGTGAGCGTCAACGCGATCGAAGCCCTGATCCACACCACCTACCCGGCGGCCAATGGCCTGGTGGCGCGGCTGGAGGCGCTCGACATCCTTCGCGAGATCACTGGCCAGAAGCGGAACAGGCGCTTCTGCTATGAGCCCTATGTGGAGCTATTTGGCGAAACACCACCGGAGTAGCCCTGGCCCGCCCTTCCCCACCCGCCTTAACCAGGCCATAAAACCCATCAACTCTGCTTGATGGGAGAGTGGGTCGAGCTTCAAGCGCTGCCCCATGAAAATCGGCATCAACGGCTTCGGCCGCATCGGCCGCCTGGTGTTCCGAGCCCTCTGGGGGCGCCCCGGCATCGAGCTGGTGCATGTCAACGACAACGGCGGCGATGCCGCCACCGCCGCCCACCTGCTGGCCTTTGATTCCGTGCATGGCCGCTGGCAGCAGGCGGTGCAGGCCAACCCAGCGATGCCAGGCAACAGCCCCGGCTTCGTCGTCGGCAGCCAGCCGGTGAGCTACAGCCAGGAGAGCGATCCCACTGCCGTGCCCTGGCGGGAAGCCGGCGTGGAGATGGTGCTCGAGTGCAGCGGCAAATTCAAGACGCCCGAAACGCTGCAGCCCTATTTCGATGCGGTGGGGCTCAAGCGGGTGGTCGTGGCCTGCCCGGTGAAGGGCGAGATCGCCGGAGCTGAAGCGCTCAACGTGGTGTTCGGCATCAACCATCACCTCTACAACCCCAAACAACACCGCCTGATCACCGCCGCCTCCTGCACCACCAACTGCCTCGCGCCCGTGGTGAAGGTGGTGCACGAGAGCTTCGGCATCGAGCACGGTTCAATCACCACCCTGCACGATGTAACCAACACCCAACGGGTGGTGGACGGCTTCAAGAGCGATCTGCGCCGGGCGCGCTCCTGCAGCCAGAGCCTGATCCCCACCACCACGGGCTCAGCCAAGGCGATTGGGATGATTTTCCCGGAGCTGCAGGGCAAGCTCAACGGTCATGCCGTGCGGGTGCCGCTGCTGAATGCATCGCTCACCGATGCGGTGTTTGAGCTCAAGCGCAGCGTCACGGTGGAGGAGGTGAACGGCGCCTTCGAGGCGGCCGCCAACGGCGCCCTGCGCGGCATCCTCGGCTACGAAACCCGGCCGCTGGTGTCGGTCGACTACGTCAACGACGATCGCAGCGCCATCGTCGATGGCCTCTCGACGATGGTGGTGAACGGCACCCAACTCAAGGTGTACGCCTGGTACGACAACGAGTGGGGCTACAGCTCGCGCATGGCGGATCTGGTGAGCCATGTGGCTCTGGCTGAGCATTCCGAACAGCAAATCGAGCGCTGAGCCAACGCCATGGCACGCGCCCTATCCGCCCTGCAGCAATACGCGGTCGTGACGGCCAACTACTGGGCCTTCACCCTCACCGACGGCGCCCTGCGCATGCTCGTGGTGTTTCACTTCCACGAGCTGGGCTACAGCACGCTCGAGATCGCTTTCCTGTTTCTTTTCTACGAATTCTTCGGCATCGTCACCAACCTCTATGGCGGCTGGCTCGGGGCCCGCTTCGGGCTGCGGCTCACCCTCTGGAGCGGCACCTTGATGCAAGTGGCGGCGCTGCTGATGCTGATTCCCGTCGCCGACAGCTGGCCCAAGTGGTGGAGCGTGGCCTACGTGATGGTGGCCCAGGCGATCAGCGGCATCGCCAAGGATCTCAACAAGATGAGCGCCAAGAGCGCCATCAAAACCGTGGTGGCAGAAACCCCGGAGGATCACAGCCAGGGCGAAAGCCAGCTGTTCAAATGGGTGGCGATTCTCACCGGCTCCAAGAACGCCCTCAAGGGCGTGGGCTTTTTTCTGGGGGGCCTGCTGCTCACCACGATTGGCTTCAATGCCGCCGTGGGAGCGATGGCCGCCGGCCTGTTTGCCGCCTTCCTGCTCACCCTGGTGCTCCCCGGTGACATCGGCCGCATGAAGGACAAGCCGAAATTCACGGCCCTGTTCTCCAAATCGCGCGGCATCAATGTGCTGTCGCTGGCCCGCTTCTTTCTATTTGGCGCCCGCGATGTGTGGTTTGTGGTGGCGCTGCCGGTGTTTCTGCAGGCCGCCCTGGGCTGGCGCTTCTGGGAGGTGGGCGGCTTCATGGGCCTGTGGGTGATCGGCTACGGGATCGTGCAGGGTGCCGCCCCGGCCCTGCGGCGCAGTTGGGGCCAGAGTGCACCGCCTGGCGTGAGTGCGGTGGAGTTTTGGAGTGCCCTGCTTACCGCGATCCCGGCCCTGATCGCCATCGCCCTCTGGCGTGAGGTGGCTCAGCCCGGTGTAGCCGTGGTGGTGGGGCTGGCGGCCTTCGGGGTGGTGTTTGCCATGAATTCCTCGATTCACAGCTACATGGTGCTGGCCTACACCGATGCCGAATCGGTGAGCCTCAACGTGGGCTTCTATTACATGGCCAATGCGGCGGGCCGCCTGCTGGGCACCGTGCTCTCCGGTGCCCTGTTTTTGGTGGGGGGATTGCAGGCCTGCCTGTGGAGCTCGGCCCTGCTGGTGGCCCTGGCAGCCGTGGTGAGCACCCGGCTGCCATCGCCGCCACGGCAGTTGTCCCAAGCCGGGTAAGACTCAGCCCGATCTACCGCCAACGGGCGGGAGGCAGGCCATGGGTTGGTTTGGACTGGCTGAGCTGCTGATCCTGGCGCTGCTGACCGATGGCCTGTTTCGGCGGCTTGGGTTGCCGGGGCTGATCGGCATGTTGCTGGTGGGGATCGCCCTGGGGCAGTCTGGGCTGGGGCTGCTCGATCCCAAGCTGCTGGCCCTCAGCGGCGAGCTGCGCCAGATGGCGCTGGTGGTGATCCTGCTGCGGGTGGGCTTGGGCCTCAACCTGCGCACACTTCAGCAGGTGGGCCGGCGGGTGCTGCTGCTGGCCTGGATTCCGGCAGCGGTGGAGGGGTTCACGATCACCCTGGTGGCCCAGCCCCTCCTGGGGCTGGGCTCGTTGGAGGCGGCCCTGCTGGGCTCGGTGATTGCGGCGGTTTCGCCCGCCGTGGTGGTGCCGCTGATGCTGCGGTTGATCGAGGAGAAACGGGGCACCGCCAAGGCCATCCCCCAACTGGTGATGGCGGCAGCCTCCCTCGATGACATCGCCGTAATCGTGGTGAATGGAATGCTGCTGGGCCTGCTGGTGCAACAGGCCAGCAGCCCTGGGCTGCAGCTGCCGTGGAGCCAGTTGGCCGGGCTACCCCTGGGGCTGCTGCTCGGAGCCGCCGCAGGCGCGGGGCTGGGCCTGATGCTGCTGCGTTGGATCGAGCGCTTTGGGCCCCAGGTGAACCGTCAGGTGCTGGTGATCCTGGCCCTCGCGCTACTGCTGCTGCGGCTGCAGGACAGCATCCAGGGGCTGGTGCCCTTCACCGGCCTGGTGGCCGCGCTCGCTCTAGGGGTGCTGCTGCTGGAGCTGCGGCCCCAGTTGGCGCAGCCGATCGCCACCAAGTTGGCTTCGATCTGGGTGTTTGCCGAGCTGGTGCTGTTCACCCTGGTGGGGGTCCAGGTGGATCTGAATGTGGCCTGGCACAGCGGCCTGGCGGGTCTGGCGGTGCTGGCCATCGGACTGGTGACACGCTGCGCGGCCGTGCTGGCCTGTCTGGCGGGCAGTGGGTTCAGCGCAGGCGAACGGCTCTTTGTGACGGTGGCCTACATCCCGAAGGCCACGGTGCAGGCGGCGATCGGAGCGATGCCGCTGCTGGCGATGCAGGCCGCAGGTCTGCCCAGCGGCCCCGGGGAGATCATCTTGGCGGTAGCCGTGCTCAGCATCCTCACCACAGCACCCTTGGGGGCGTGGCTCAGCAGCCTGGTGGCCGATCGGGTGTTGCGGCCGGACGATCCACAGCTGGAAGCCCGCTGAAGTTCAGTCGGCGCAGACGCGCAACAAAAAAGGGGCCCGAAGGCCCCTGAAGATGCTGCGTTCAATCACGCAACTCACTGGCCGATCTTGGCCACAGCGGCCTTGGCGCGCTTGAGCACATCACCCTTGAGGGGAACGTAATCGAGCTCGGCTGCCATCTTCTGGGCTTTGGGCGAGAGGGCCCAGAGCAGGTAGTTGCGGATAGCACTAGCCTTGGCGCCGTTGCCCTTCTGGTAAGCCAGGATCCAGGTGAAGGAGGCAATCGGGAAGGCGTTAGCACCAGCGGGGTTGCACTCTTCACCGCCGAGGTTGGCATTAAGCCTGATGCCGTTCAGAGCCACGGCTCCGGTGGCATCGTTGGCCATCACAAACCTGCCGGCCTTGTTCTGAACGGCAGCCGCCTTGATCCTGCCCTTCACATAGGCCTGGTTGAGGTAACCGATCGAGCCTGGGGTGTTGCCGATCACGCCGGCCACGCCCTCGTTGCCCTTGCCGCCCACTCCCACGGGCCACTTCACCGCCTTGCCCTTACCCACCTTGCTCTTCCATTCATTGGAGAAGCAAGACAGGGAGTTGGTGAACACGTAGGTGGTGCCCGAACCGTCGGAGCGGTGAGCCGTAGTGATCTTGCCCTTGCCGCACTTCAGCTGCTCCCAGGTGGTGATCTTACCGAGGAAGATATCGGCCACCTGCTGCTGGGTGAGCTTGAGATTCTGGCAGCTGGGGTTGTTGTAGGCCGGGGTCACCGTGCCACCCACCATGGGGATCTGCACAACGCCGCGGGAACCAGCTGATCCCTTGGTGAAATCAGCAGCTTTCAGTTCTTCGTCAGTACCACCAAAGTCAACGGTACCAGCCAGGTACTGACGCACACCGGCGCCCGAACCCACCGACTGATAGTTCACTTTGGCATTTTTCTCACGGGCATACTCCACAGCCCAGCGCTGGTAGATGGCATTCGGGAAGCTGGCACCAGCTCCACTGATGGTGGCCTGGGCTAACGCGGGGATGGCGAAGCTTGTGGCACCGGCAGCAATCGCGGCCGTGGTGCCAAAGATAAAGGCCTTCTTGGCGAAGGTCATGGAAAAGACTTTTAGGGTCAGACCCTTACTAGCAAGGGGCTGATCCTAGTGTCGTTATGCCATGGTTAAGGGGCGGTCAAGGTTGGCAATTAAGGGGCTTATATTTCCCCGACCGAACCCAACATCCGCCTATGCCTCTAATAAAAAGCCCCCCATTGCTGGGGGGCTAGAGGCGTGTGTGAGAAAGCAGGTGAGGACTACGTGAGGAGTGAATATGCCGTTCTGGAGATCAGAAGCGGAAGGTGGTCTGAATCACGCCACCCCAAGTGCTGTCGCCACCAGCAGCTTGATAGCTGGGAGCGTAGAAGATGCCAGGGGTAATCGAGATCTTGTCAGTAACTTGATACTTGTAGAAGAACTCCCACAGGAAGCTTTCGGAAGAGCGCTCCGCAGTTGCGTTGCTAGCAAAGGGGGCTTGGCCAAAGGCAAAACCTGCATTGTTACCCTTCTGGAAGACATCCTTCCACTGGAAGCCAACCATCCAGGACTGGATGTTGCCTTGATTGGGAATGGAGCTGCTGACTGTTCCACTCACATCAGAGAAGCCATAGCCGGCGGAGATGGAGGGCATCCAGCTGGCATCAGTGGGCTGCCAGAATGCACCAATGGAAACGCTGCTAGAGGTTTGACCAGTGGTGGTTGACAGCGTGCTCAAGGCCGAAGCCATGTTGCCGTCGCGCCCCACTTGAGAGCCTGCACCGCCATAGCGGTAGGCGATGGCGGTGCCCCAGTTCTGTCCGCGGAAACCCAGCTGTGTCAGCACGCTGATTCCGGAATCCTCAGTGAAGGCGCCAATTGATGAGTCGTTAGACCCATTGGCAGCGATGTAGCTGGCGTCAAAGGTGGCGTAGGGATCTCCCTTCTTCACTTTCTGCTTCCACTGGAAGCCAAAGCCAGCGCCAGTAGCCTTGTTGTAGGTACCAGTAGCACCCGACAAGCCAAAGAAGTCGAGCAGACCAGAATTGTAAACCGATGGGCGGAAGGACAGTAGTTCGGTGTTGCGAACCAGAGCACCTGCTGTCAGCTTGACCTCATTACCCACCGGGAAGGTGTAGTAAAGACGATCAATCACTACATCTTTATTAGTATTAGTGGCCTTGTCAAGGTTGAAAATGTTGCTGCTAGAGCCAAAGGGAGCGGTGAAGTTGCCGCTGCGGAGGCGACCCCGAAGCAAATCCTTACCGGTATAGCTGGTGTCGAAGGTCAGGCGGTAATCGTAGTTGAATGTCGTTTTATTACGTCTTGCTCCATCCGTTGTTGTTGCATTGTTGTTGGGCAGACCACCGATAATGAAGCTGGCTTCACCACGCAGCTTGGTGGTGGTGGAGAACTGCTGAGCTTCCAGCTTGCCCACTTTCTTCTCGAGGCCATCCACGCGGCCGGTAAGCGCTGCGAGCTCAGTCTTGAACTCATCCATCAGGCGCTGCAGCTCGTCGGTCACCTCAGTGACGCGATCCAGGCAGGCATTCAGCAGGGCAGCCGCTTCGAAGCGGGTCATGGCGTTGCCGCCCTTGTAGGTGCCGTTGGGGTAGCCGGCGACGCAGCCGTACTTCTCCACCAGGTTGCTCAGGGCCTGATAGGCCCAGTCGGTGGGCTGAACATCAGAAAACTGGTTGACGCTGGTGACCTGGTTTTTGGATTCCCAGGCGCGGAAGCGATCCACATCTTGCTGTTGCATGTACTCGTTGATGGCGGCAGCGCCGCTCAACGAAGCCAGCTCTTGGGCGGAAGCAGCCATCGGGGCCGCAAGGCTGGTGCCAGCCAGAGCCAGCAGCAGCTTTTTGGAAAGATTCATCGGGTCCTCACACCGATAGTGATGACTTCACAAAGGAAGTCGGCCGCAACCTATCGAGGGCCAATGCATGAAACGAGCACGTGCACTACATCAGGGTTGTGTTGCAGAACACATGCGAACCAGCAGATGAGATGCTGTTGTGCCGCAGCTTAAAAAAACAACCGGCCATAGGATTCCGTAGAAGCGCCTGGCTCCTGCTCAGGAATCGTGGCGTCGCTCTCAGCAGCGAGTTCTTCGAGTTGCTGACGCAACCAATGCCGAAACACCAGCAAGGCCCCCAGGTCGGCCAGGCGCTCATCACCCATCATCCAAAAACAGTTGGGACTGAGCATGGCGTGGGCAAAGCAACTGTGAACAACCCACCCTTAGCCGAACCGGGCAGCTGCCCGCCTTAATCCCACCTTCACCCAATTCCAAGGGCTGCATGTCATTGACCTGGACGACAACGCCTGCCAAAGGCGGCGCCGTTGCCGAGTGGGCAGCACCTCGATCACCAGCTCGCGCCACTGCTCCCAGCAATGGCGTTGATGCTGCACCAGGAGCCACTCCAGCTGGGGCAGCGCCTGCTCCAACCGCCCCGGCACTTGATCGCTGATGGCGCGCTGCAGCACCTGCAGATCGTTGAATTCACCCAGCAGCTCCTGGCCCTGCTTGAAGCGGCCGATCCAGGGCACGGTGTGGCCACCCGCAAGCTCGGAGAGATTCTCGAGGCGGTAGCGCGCCTGCTTGATCTGCCGCCGCAGCTCGTGCAGCACCTCCACCTCTCCGGCCGCGCTGGAAACCTGCCAGCCCGGATGCAGAAACAAACTGGCCAGGCTGGGGCCCTGCCATTCGAGCAGCCACTCCCGAATCGGCTGCTCCCCCAACCGCGAAAATTCTGGCTGCTTTAACCAGCCCTGCAACTGGGCCAGGCCCTCCAGATAGGAGCGGCTCTGCAGCACTTCCACCACATGGCCGTAGGCCAGCTGGCGCTCGCGCCGTAGTTGCTTGATCACCGGCCGCAGGGCCTTCACCTCGGCCTGCGGCAGTTGGGGCAAGAAACCATCTTCCAGGCGCTCACGCAATACATCGAGATCCCGTGCCATGCCCAGGTGCCGCACCCATTTGGCCAGGCGCTGGTCGTTGATGGCCGGGGGCAACTGCAGGGCCGGCTCAAACTGGAGCAACGTGGTGCGTAGGCGACGCATGGTCACCCGCATCTGATGCAACGGTTCGGTGCCCTTGCCCTCAGACACCGGTGCCTGCAGCTGCACCAGTTTGGCCACGTGTTTGTGCAACAGCTCCCTGGCGAAGCTGCCATTGCTCAGGGGCTGGGAGCGGGTTGGGAATGCCATGCAGAGCTCAGCGGAATTCCGGTTTCTTGATGCTCTCCAAACTCCGCTGCAACGCCTGACCCGTGGTCAGGCCCACGGGCAGCTTGCCGCCAAAAGCCGTGCCGGTCACATGCCGATACAGCTTGCTTTCAACCAGCAAGTAGGTTCGGGTGGGCATCGGGATGTAGCCAGCCTGCTTCACCAGCTTGAGCCCATTCTTCACGGTATACGTCACAAATTTCTGGAGTTCAGGGCGCTGCCGCAGGGCTTTGTCGTTGACGTAAACAAACAATGGCCTCGACAGGGGCAGATAGGTTTCCTTCTGAACCGACGCCAACGATGGCATCGCAGCACCCTTTTTGCCCACGACGCTCAGGGGCTTCAGACGCTTGGCATTGGACTGGTAGTAGGCAAAACCAAAATAGCCCAGTGCATTGGGGTTGTTGGCGACACAAGCAACAAGCTCATTATCGTCTTCGCTGGCAAAATAGTCTGATCTGGAATTGCGCTCATCTCCATTGATGGCCTTGTTAAAATAATCATAAGTGCCAGAATCCTTACCAGGTCCGCAGAGTCGAATCGGGCGGTTGGGCCAATCCAGATTGACCTGGCTCCAGGTTTTCACCGATCCCGTTGCCCGTTGATTCCAGAGCCGCGCCAGCTCCCGAATGGTGATGCTGGACGCCCAGGTGTTCGCAGGGTTCACCACCACCGTGATCGCATCAAAGCCGATCGGCAGCTCCAGAAAGGTCACGCCCTTGGCCGCACAGGCCTTGAGCTCCTTGGCATTGATCGGACGGGAGGCATTGGCCAAGGGCAACTGGCCGCTGCAGAACTGCCGGAATCCCGCCGAGGTGCCCGTTTCCTTGAGCTCGAAGCGAACCTGGCGGTTGGCTCCCCCCTTCTGGTAAGCCGCAATCGCCGCCTGCAGCACCGGAAACACTGTGCTCGAGCCGCCAATGCGAACCGGATCAGGCGCCGCCAGAGCCGCCTCTGGCAGGAGGGGCAGCATCGGGGCAAGCCAGGCGAGGCGCAGGAGGGGGTGCATGACGGTCACATCCGCGACAGAACTCTGGGCGATCTCGAGCTCCTAGGCGGTTAAGGCCAGGTTGTGCTTCCGGACCCGATGCGTCAGCGCGGCGCCGTCCAATCCTGAAACCAGCCACGGCGCCACAACCAATAGGACTGAATCAAAGCCACAATCGCCATCAACAGCAGAGCGTAGAGATAGCCATAGCGCCAATTGAGCTCAGGCATGTTGGCGAAATTCATGCCATAGATCCCACCGATGAAGGTGAGCGGCGCAAAAATACTGGTGAGAATGGTGAGGGTTTTCATCACCTGGTTCATGCGATTGCCCACGCTGGCGGCATAGGCCTGGGTAATGGCATCGCACTGATGGCGCAACAACTCACAGTTTTCAAACAACAGCTCCACCAGATCAGCCATTTCCTGAAAGCCCCCCAGCGCATCAGGGCCCAGCAGCTGTTGCCCCTGGCGCAGCAGCACCCGGATTTGATGGCGCAGGGGCCACACCTGGTTGCGAATCGTGCGCAGGTTGCTGCGATGCACGAAAGCTCTGGCCAGCAGCTTCGGTTTGGGGTCCCGCAGAGCTGCCTCCTCCAGATCATCAAGGCGGTTGGCGATCTGCTCCAGCATCGGAAACAGAGCATCGAGCAATTCATCCACCAGGAAATGGAGGATGTCGTCGAGGTCGCGGTGTTCCACAGCCCCCGCCTGCGATTCCAACCAGGCGGTGAGCTCCGGAAATGACTCACCCGCCGGTGCCTCCTCAAAGGTGACCAGCAGGTTGGGCATCAGCAGCAACCCCACCTGGGCACTCAGCAGATGCAGGGGATCGCGGGCAAAACTGAGCCGGTGCAGCACCACGATCACCGCTTCGCCGAGCCCATCCACCCGCGAGCGCTGCGGAACCTCGAGCAACGGCGGCAGCAGCATGGGAGGCACCTGCAGGGTGTCGAGCATTTCCTCAACCAGCCGGGGATCGCCCAAGCCCATCACCCGCAGCCAGAGGGGATAGCCGAGCCGCTGCAACGGCTCGAGCTCTTGGGGCGACTGGAGCTGCAGCAACCGTGGCCCTTCGGGCTCAAACAGCACGGCACTGAAGCAGCTTCGGTGGCGCCCCCCAGAAACGTAGAGATGGGCCGGCAGATTGGCGGGGCGCTCCTCCAGCAGATGGGAGTTCAGTGCACCAGGGGTGGGGCGCAGCACGGCGGAGTGGGAACAGGGGCCAGCCAGCGGTTCAGCACCTGGCCGCCACCCACGATGCTGGCCTGGATCAGCAGGCAGAGCAACACCTGGGGCCACCAACCCTGGGAAGAATGATCCATGGCATGGCGTTGCCTCGGGAGTGAAATGGTGCAGCCACCACCAGAAACGCGCCAGTGCTCCCGGCAACACAAGGCCAAGCCTTCACCACCTCTTAAACCCTGGCTTCTAAGATGAAAAAGTTCGCTGGACCCCTGTGGCCACTGCGGGATCGCGTCCCACACCTCCCGAGTCGGATGCCGAGCCCACCGGTGTGCGCTCACCCATGGAGCCCCATTCGCCGTACCGCGGACCGGACTGGACACCCCAGCGTTTGATGTTTCACCAAAACCTTGAGTCTTTCGCCGAGCGGGTGGGACTGGTGGTGGGGCTGCAGAGCAATGGCAAGGTGAGCCAGGAGCAGGCCTACGCCCAGATCCGCAACATCTGGAAGGAACTCAAGGACAGCAAGGACGCGTTGCTGAAGTCCCAGAAAGGGGAGTAGGGCCAGAGCTCCCGGCATTGCGTATCAATGCCGGACCTCGGCGTATGACGAGTGACCTCGGCGAATGGCCGTCCTGTCGATCACTCTTAAAATCTGACCACCGCTGAAAGGCTGGCTTGGATCCTGTTGCCCACCTACCCCTGGTCTTCCACAACCACCAAGCGGTTGTGGATCGGGACCCCCAGGGTTTGGCCAACAAACTCAACCAGCACTTCCCCGTGCTCGAGTTTGCCCCCCGCCTCCCTGAGTCCAGTCCGTTCCTGCATCGGGCCAGCACGGCCACCGTTGGCGAGCTCACCCTCACCTCTGGGTACACCTGTCCGATCATCGGAGCGATCGGCGAAAACCCCGGGATCGGTGCCATCAACATCTGCTATTCCGGGGCCGCGAACTACGAGGTGGACGGCCGCAGCTACAGCATCCATGGCGAAGCGCCCCTTTACTTCAATCCAGGCCTCGAATACCGCTACGCCACCGACCACTACAACGGATTGGTGCTGCATGTAGACCTACAAAGGCTGCAGAACACAGCCGCCACCATTGGAGGTGTCGGCCTCTCCGGCCGCCGCTTCGCCCCGGATCTGCAGCGGCCCCAAGTGCTCGCCATGACCGAGAAGCGGCAAGCCGAGCTGCTCCTCACCCTGCGGCGGGCCTTTGCCCTGGTGGACGCACCCGAACTGGAGAACCGAGGAGACCTGGCGACGCTTCAGATTGACGACCTCATCTATCGCATCCTGGCCCTGGCCCTCTGCTCCAAGCTCGCCGACGCCGACCAACAAACCCGCCACCAGCGCGAAGGGCTGTCGCGCCAGCTGATCTTCAAGGAGCTGCTGGAGTGGATTCAGGCCAATCTGCACAGCCCCATCAGCCTCACCGAGCTGGAGCAGCGCAGCGGCTACTCACGGCGCAACCTGCAGCTGGCCTTTAGCCAGCGCTTCGGCTGCGGGCCGATCCAGTGGGTCCGCCGCCAGCGTCTGGAGCTGGCTCGCCAACACCTGCTCAACCCCGCGGCCAGCGACACCGTCGCCGGCATCTCGTCCAAACTCGGTTTCCGCAACCTCTCGGCGTTCAGTCGCGACTTCCACGGCGTTTTCGGCATCCGCCCCTCTGAAGTGCTGCGTGAGGGGCGGCGCCTGCACGGCTAGGTGGGCCAGCAGGTTGGCCACCACCACAGGGGCGGCCCCATCGGCGGGGTCACGTGCAGCAGGTCGTAGGGGATCACCTCCTCGCGGCTGGCCTCACCCTCGCTGACCTGGAACACCGCTTCTTTCTGGTCGGCCCGCCACAGCCGTGAGCACATGGCCGTAGCGGGCGTCGACGGCACGTGGTTCAGATCGAGATGGCCGGGAGGCCTACCGCCAGCCGATTGCAGTGAATCTTTCAGGCCTGCCAGGGTGGTGGTAATCCCTGTGCGCTCGCCGTGCCGCAGCCCCTGCAGCAGCTCACCATCCGCCAGCCCGACGACTGGCATGTGCACCTGCGCGACGGGGCGATGCTGCAGGCGGTGGCGCCGGCCACGGCCGCCCAATTCTCCCGGGCGATCGTGATGCCCAACCTTCGGCCGCCGGTCACCACGGTGGCGGCGGCCAGTGCCTACCGGGAGCGCATCCGGGCCGCCCTGCCCGATCGCAGCGGCTTCACGCCGTTGATGACGGCCTACCTCACCGACACCATTGATCCACAGGAGATCGAGCGCGGTTTTGCCGAGGGCGTGTGGGCGGCCGCCAAGCTCTATCCGGCCGGCGCCACCACAAACTCCGATTCCGGCGTCACAGCGTTCGCCCGCATTGAGCCGGTGCTGGCAGTGATGGAGCGCATCGGCATGCCGCTGCTGATCCACGGCGAAGTCACCGACGCTGAGATCGACATCTTTGATCGCGAGGCGGTGTTCATCGAGCGGGTGCTGGAACCGCTGCTGCAGCGCCACCTGGGCCTGAAGGTGGTGCTCGAGCACATCACCACCATGGATTCGGTCGACTTTGTGCGCAGCGGCCCAGCCAACCTGGCGGCCACGATCACGCCCCACCACCTGCACATCAATCGGAACGCGATGTTTGCCGGTGGCCTGCGACCCGACTTCTATTGCCTGCCGGTGGCCAAGCGCGAACTGCATCGCATCGCCCTGCGGGGGGCAGCCACCTCCGGCAATCCCAAATTTTTCCTCGGCACCGATTCAGCCCCCCACAGCCGCGAGGCCAAGGAATCGGCCTGCGGCTGCGCCGGCATCTTCAACGCCCCGTTTGCACTGGAGAGCTATGCAGCTGTGTTTGAGCAGGAGAAGGCCCTGGACAAACTCGAAGCCTTCACCTCCGAATTCGGGCCTCGGTTTTATGGGCTGCCGCTCAACGCAGGCATGATCACCCTGGAGCGGCAGCCGCATGAGGTGCCCAGCCGGCTGCACTGCAACGACGCCGCCGGCAGCGCGGTGAATCTGGTGCCCTTCCACGCGGGCGAAACCCTGGCCTGGCGGCTGCGCACCGGCACCTAACCGGCGCTTGCTGTGAAGACCTCGTCCCTTCCGCCATGACACCCCATTCCATCCTGGTGGTGAACACGGGCAGCTCCAGCGTCAAGCTGGCGCTTTGTGATGCCAGCGGGCGGCGGCTCTGGCAGCAGCAAAGCAGCTGGAGCCAGGATCTCCCCGCCCT
The DNA here is from genome assembly GCF_024346435.1 of Cyanobium sp. Alchichica 3B3-8F6. NCBI lineage: Bacteria > Bacillati > Cyanobacteriota > Cyanophyceae > Synechococcales > Prochlorococcaceae > Cyanobium > Cyanobium sp. Alchichica 3B3-8F6. Next base: position 46,836 of record NZ_JAGQCZ010000014.1, read on the forward strand.
GCTGGAGACGTGGCTAGCCCCATGGCTGGCCGAAGCCAGCCCGCCCCCGGAGCTGGTGGTGCACCGGCTCGTGCACGGTGGCTCCCGCTTCATCGCCCCCACACCGCTCACAGCGGAGGTGCTGACGGAGCTGGCCACCCTGGTGCCCCTGGCCCCGCTCCACAACGGCCCGGCCCTGGAGGCCATCCAGTGGCTGCAGGGCCGGCTGGCGCCCCAGGACATCCAGCAATGGGCCTGCTTCGACACCGCCTTTCACGCCAGCCTGGGCGAGGCCGCGTCCACCTATGCCATTCCGGCGCACTGGCGCCAGCAGGGCCTGCGCCGTTACGGCTTTCACGGCCTCAACCACCAGCACGTGGCCGAAACGGTGGTGGCCCGCGAACCTGCCGTGCACCGCCTGATCAGCTGCCACCTCGGCGCCGGCTGCTCGCTCTGTGCCATCCGCATCCCCCCCGATGGCCCGCCGCGCAGTGTCGACACCACCATGGGCTTCACGCCGCTGGAGGGCTTGGTGATGGCCAGCCGCAGCGGCAGCGTCGATCCCGGCCTGCTGCTGCACCTATTGCGCCAGGGGGTGAGCGCCAGCGAGCTCGATGACACTTTGAACCACCACAGCGGCCTGCTGGGGCTCTCCGAGCTGAGCGGCGACATGAGGGAACTGCGTCTGCGGGCCGCGGAGCAACACGCTGGAGCCCAGCTGGCGATCGCGGTGTTTCGCCACCGCCTGCTGCAGGGGATCGGAGCCATGGCAGCCAGCCTCGGGGGCGTGGATGCGATCGCCCTCACCGGCGGCATCGGCGAGCACGATCAAGCTCTAGCCACCGAACTGGAGGAGGCCCTGGGCTGGTTGGGGGACGTGCGCTGGCTGCGGGTGCCCGCCGATGAGGAAGGGCTGATGGCGCGCCTGTGCGTGGCTGCCGCCACCTAACCCGGCTCCGGGTTTACAACGAGCTGTGTCACCAGCCCGCGCCAGGGCTGTCGGCTGGCTTAGCAACAGGCCCAGGCAGCCTGCGGGCGATGGGCTTCTTCGTTCAACTCACCGACGCCATCGCCGATCGCCAGTCGCTACTGGTGACAGGGCTGGACCCCAACCCGGAGATGCTGCAGAGCTGGGCCGCCCGCCGCGGACTGGCCGGACGCTCCTTCCTCAGCCAGGCTCGCCACTGGATCAAGGCGGTGATCGAGGCCACCGCACCCCACGTGTGCGCCTACAAACCCAGCCTCGGCTTCTACCAGGCCCTCGGGCCGGTAGGCCTGGAGCTGCTGCTTGAGGTGCGCGACCTGGTGCCCCGCGATCTCCCCCTGATCGTCGATGCCAAGCACGGCGATCTCAACTCCTCCTCCGCCCTGGCCCATTATTTGTTCAAGGAGCTCGGGGCCGATGCGGTCACCCTGTCGCCCCTGGCCGGACAGGACATCGCCGCCCCCTTCCTGCTCTACCCGGGCAAGGCCGTGGTGATGACCTGCCACAGCTCCAACCAGGCAGCTCGGGTGATCCAGCACCACCCCAATGAAACCGAGCCGCTTTATGTGCGGATCGTGCGCGAAACCCAGCTCTGGGCCACCCCCGACCAGCTGCTGCTGGAAGTGGGCACCAGCGATCCGGAGATTCTGGCGCGGGTGCGCGCCGAAGCCCCGGAGCGCTTCCTGATCCTGCGCAGCCTCTGGGGGGAGGAGGAAAAGCTCGAGGCCATGCTCGAAGCGGGCTTCACCGCGGCCAGTGACGGGCTGCTGCTGCCCCTGCCCCAAAACCTGCTGGTCGAAGACGACATTGCCCCCCGTGCCGAGGCCCTCAAACACCAGATCACGGCCCGGCGGGAGCGTTGGCTGGAGAGCCGCGCGCAAAGCGAGTCCAGCACCTGCGCACTGTGGTTGCCCAACAGCAGCGATCCGCTCGAAAGCCTGATCGTCGACCTGTTCGACATCGGCTGCCTGTTGTTTGGCGACTACGTGCAGGCCTCAGGAGCCGTTTTCAATTACTACGTCGACCTGCGCCAGATCATCTCCGACCCCAACCTGTTTCACCGGGTGTTGCACGCCTACGCCGGGCTGTTGCAAGAGCTCGACTTCGACCGCATCGCCGGCATCCCCTATGGCTCCCTGCCCACCGCCACCGGCCTGTCGCTGCAACTGCACAAGCCCCTGATCTACCCCCGCAAGGAGGTGAAAGCCCATGGGGCCCGCCGCCTGATCGAAGGGGATTTCGAAGAGGGCGACCGGGTGGTGGTGGTCGACGACATCCTGATCACCGGCGGCAGCGTGCTGGAGGGCATCGCCAAGCTCGAGAGCTCGGGCCTGGTGGTGGAAGACGTGGTGGTGTTCATCGACCACGGCGGCGACCACGGCGGCGACCACGGCGGCGACCACGATCGCCAAGCCCGGGAGCGCCTGGCGGCGGCCGGTTATCGCTGCCATGCCGTGCTGGCCATCGAGCAGATCACCGGGGTGCTGCATCGTGCCGGCCGGCTGAGCGATGCCCAGGCGGCCGTCCTGGGCTCGGGCCACGGCGACAACGGCCGTTCCAGCGCGCCGTAAGGTGAGAAAGCGTCTTTGCCACTCCTGGACGCAACCCGTGAGATGAGCAGTAGCCAGGGACTCACCATCGGGGAACTCGAAGCCAATTATTCGCTCTACTGCAAGGCGCTGCGGCTGCTGCTCAAGGAGGGCAAAACCGTGGCCGCCATTCAACGCACGGTGTGCTGGAGCCGCCTCGAGCAACTGCACATCTGCCTACCGAGCCGCTACAAAGCACCCGATTACCTCTGTGTGGTGCTGAAACGCGATCTGGGCTAATTCATTCGCCTGATTCGCCAGCACGCTCGCTGCGGCGCCGATGAAATCGATCTCCGATCCCTTTCTGCGCCGGCCCGTGCTCACCCTGGTGGTGAGCCTGCTGGTGCTGCTGGGTGGCTTGGTGAGCCTGCCCGCCCTGCAGGTGGAAAACCTGCCGCCGATTGCGCCCGGGCGGGTGACGGTGCGGGCCAACTATCCAGGCGCCAGGCCGGAGGTGGTGGAACAGGGCGTGACCGCCCTGCTCGAGAAGCAATTCAACGGACTGGAGCGGCTCGACAGCATCCGCTCCACCAGCTCCGCCAACGGCAGCTCCATCACCCTGGGCTTTGAGGGCGGCGACCCCGAACTCAACCAGATCAACACCCAGAACGAAGCGGCAGTGGTGACCCGCCAACTGCCGGCGCAGGTGGCCCGCTTCGGGGTGCAGGTGCGGCGCAGCTCCGACGACCTGCTGATGGTGCTGAGCTTCAGTGCCGATCCGACCCTCTACAGCGACACCTTCCTGAGCGGCTGGCTTGACCAGGTGGTTAAGGAGCGGCTGCAGCGGGTGCCTGGGGTGGGGAACGTCACCCTCTCCGGCGGCAACAGCCTGGCCTTCCGCCTCTGGCTCGACCCGGCGCGACTGGAGGAGCGGGGCCTGACGATTGCCGAGGTGCGCACGGCCCTCCAGCAGCAGAACGTGCTGGCGGCCCTGGGCCAGACCGGAGAGGCACCAGCCCCGACCGGCCAGGAGATCACCCTGCCCCTACGGATGGAGGGACGCCTGCGCAGCACGGCGGAGTTTGAACAGCTGGTGGTGGCCCGCAGCGCCAACGGGGGGGTCACCCTGCTGCGCGATGTGGGCCGGGTGAGCCTGGGCAGCGAGACCTACGACACCATCGCCACCAACCTCCAGGGCAGGCCCACGGTGGCCGTGGTGATCTACCAGCGCGATGGCAGCAATGCGATTGCCGTGAGCGAGGCGGTGAATGCCGGCCTCGAGGAGCTGGCGCCCCAGTTTCCGCCGGGGGTTGATCAGCAGCTGATCGTGGATGAGGCCGACTTCGTGCGCGGCAGCATCCAGGGCACCCTCAACAGCCTGCGCGATGCAGTGGTGCTGGTGTTTGTGGTGCTGCTGCTCGGATTGGGCAACAGCCGGCTCGCCCTGATCACCGCCGCAGCGGTGCCCGTGGCCCTGATCGGCTCGCTGAGCGTGCTGAAACTGGCGGGCCAATCGCTCAACACCCTCACCTTGTTTGGTCTCGTGCTGGCCACAGGCCTGGTAGTCGACGACGCCATCGTGGTGAGTGAGGACATCGGCCGACGGCTGGAGGCCGGCAAGCCGCCGTTGCAGGCCGCCCGAGAAGCCATGGCCGAACTGGGCGGCGCCGTGGTGGCCACCTCACTGGTGCTGGTGGTGGTGTTCATCCCGGTGCTGGGGCTTGGCGGCAGCCTCGGCCGGCTCTATGCCCCGATCGCGATCACGATCAGCGGCGCCATCGCCTTCTCCACCCTCAACGCCCTCAGCTTCACCCCGGTGGCCGGCAGTCGGCTGCTGGGCCCGCAGCAACGGGAACCGGCCTGGTTGCTGCGCTGGATCGATCCACCCCGCCGCTGGCTCGAAAGCCTGGAAACCCCCTATGGCCGCTGGCTGAACTGGGCAATGGCACGCCGGCGCCTGGTGGTAGCCCTGCTGCTGGCGGGTCTGTTGCTCACCGGCGGCGCCCTGCAGACCGTGCCCAAGGCCTTCATCCCCCAGGAAGACAACGGTCAGCTGCGGGGGGTCGTGATCCTGGCCGACGGCCTGGGGCTGCAGCAGACCCAGCGGGTGCTCGACCAGGTGCGCCAGGTGGTGGCCGCTGAGCCCCTGATCACCCGCGCCAATTTCTATGCAGGGCGCTCCTTCGGCGACAGCAGCCCCAACAAAGGCAGCTTCTTCGTGCGCCTGGCGCCAATCGAGCAACGCCGGGGTCCTGAGGCCTCTACACGGGCTGTAGCACGCCGGCTCGATGGCGAGTTGCGTCGCCGCATCAGCAGTGCCGTGGTGCAACTCAGCGAGGCCCCATCTGTGCGGGGCTTCAGCGCCGAAGGGGGGCTGGAGCTCGAACTGCTCGACAGCAGCAACGGCCAACTCAGCCTCTCGGATTTTGAGCAGCAGGCCCAGACCTTCATCCGCGACGTCCGAGCCACCAACCGCTTTGAGCGGGTGTCCACCCGCTTCAGCGCCGGAGCCCCCCTGGTGCAACTGGTGCCCGACCGCCTGCAGATGGCCTCCCTCGGCGTGGATCTGAGCACCGTGGTCGACACCCTCGGCGCCAGCTTCGGCAGCGACTACGTCAACGACAGCTTCGAGAGCGATCAGGTGCGCAAGGTGATCGTGCAACTGGATGGCCAGGCGCGGCGCAGCGCCGAGGATGTGTTGGCTCTGCAGGTGAAAAACCGCGAGGGGCTGCTGATTCCCCTGGCCCAGCTGGTGCGCATCGAGCCGGGCAGCGGCCCCACCTCGATCAACCACACCCGGCTGGTGCGCTCGATCAGCATCCGGGCCCTGCCCCGGCCGGGGGTGAGCAGCGGCCAGGCCATGGCCACCCTGGAGCAGGTGCAGCGGCAACGCGGCAGCGGCACCGATCTGGAGTGGGCGGGCCTGGCCCGGGAAGAAGCGAAGGCGGGCGGCGGCAACATGCGCGTGTTCGCCCTGGCGATCGTGGTGATGGTGCTGGTGCTGGCGGCCCTCTACGGCAACGTTGCCGATCCCTTCATCATCTTGGTGACGGTGCCCCTGGCGATGCTGGGGGCCATCGGCGGCCTGATGCTGCGCGGCCTGCCGCTCGACGTGTATGGCCAGATGGGCCTGCTGGTCCTGGTGAGCCTGGCCGCCAAGAACGGCATCCTGATTGTGGAATTCGCCAACCAGCGCATGGCGGAAGGCCTCGATTTGGACACGGCGATCCGGGGTGCGGCCACCGCCCGCCTGCGGCCGATCCTGCTCACAGCCGTCTCCTCGCTGGCGGGCTTCCTGCCCCTGCTGCTGGCCAGCGGCTTCGGCTCCGGCAGCCGGGTGAGCATCGGCACAGTGGTGTTCTTCGGACTGCTGGTGGCCACCGTGCTGAGCCTGTTCGTGGTGCCAGTGATCTACCGGATGATCAAGGGCTGGGAGCAGGGCTGGCAAGGGGAGTAGGGGGCAGCTCACGCCAGAGAATCTGGCTGGCGTCATACAGATGGGCCGCATGGAACGGGCGCTCCAGGGTGGCGTCCACGCCGCTGAAGCTGATCAGCAAGGCGCCCTCTAGCCCCTGCAACGGCCGCTGCGGATCCAACCGGTGGACGAGGGTGAGCTGCTCCTGCAGGGGCAGGCCATCGGGGAGCTGCAGCGGCAACGGCTCGTACTCGGTGAGCCCCCCGGCACCGGCGTGCTTCCAGACAGCCTGAACCCTGACATCCAGGATCGTGTTGCGGCGCTTGCTGTTCAGGCCGATCAGCAGGGCCGGAGTGCCCTCCACCGAGACAACCTGCACCGTCTCAGCGAAGCGGATGCAGTGGGGCATCCGCGAGAAACGGGCAAAGGAGAGGCCGGTGATCAGGGCCACCAGGATCAGCCCGGCCAGCGCTTCCAGGGTCATCACCACATGCACCCAGTGGCTGAGGGGGTAGATCACCCCGTAGCCGATCGTGGCCATGGTCTCCACGGAGAAGAAAAAAGCCTGAAGCGGCAGAGCCATGCCGCCGGACAGGCCCCCGATCCCCGTCGGGTCAAGCAGGTAAAGGGCCGCAAACAGCAGATGGATCAGCACATAGGCCGCGGTGACCAGCAGCAGAAACTGAGGCCAGCTGGCCTCAATCAGCAGCAGATAGGGCTCCCGCCAGTGGGCCAGCCAGCGCTCGGGAGAATTGGGCTCCGAGATGGGCACGGACCTGGGTTCAATCGAAACCGAGCAGGTCGAAGATCTCGCGATCCTTCAGCGATTCGGCCTCCAGGGGTTCGACATCGTCGAGCATCCGCTGAGCGAGGTTGAGATACTCCTGCTGGACCGCTTCCACTTCCGGTGTGCTTTCCATCTCGAAGATGGTGCACTTCTTCAGACGGGATTTGCGAATCGCATCCACAGTCTTGAAGTGGGCCATGGTGCGCAGGCCTGTGCGGGCATTGAACTTGTCGATTTCGTCGGTCTCCTCGGAGCGGTTAGCGATCACACCGCCAAGGCGCACCTTGTAATTCTTGGCCTTGGCATTGATGGCCTGCATGATCCGGTTCATCGCGAAGATGGAGTCGAAATCGTTGGCCGTCACGATCAGGCAGTAGTGGGCATGCTGCAGCGGCGCAGCAAAGCCGCCGCACACCACATCTCCCAACACATCAAAGATCACCACGTCGGTGTCTTCGAGCAGGTGATGCTCTTTGAGCAGTTTCACCGTCTGGCCGGTGACGTAACCGCCACAGCCCGTGCCTGCTGGTGGGCCGCCAGACTCCACACACATCACACCGTTGTAGCCCTCAAACACGAAGTCTTCGGGCCGCAATTCTTCAGTATGAAAATCAACGGTTTCAAGAATATCGATCACGGTGGGCACCATCTTCTTGGTGAGCGTGAAGGTGCTGTCGTGCTTGGGATCGCAACCGATCTGCAGCACCCGCTTGCCCAGCTTCGAGAAGGCCGCCGACAGGTTGGACGACGTGGTGGATTTGCCGATGCCGCCCTTGCCATACACGGCAAGGACCAGGGCTCCCTCTTCGATCGCCATCGAGGCGTCTTGATGCACCTGAACACTGCCCTCACCATCGGGGCGTGAGAGCTGGGGAGGCGTCAGGGTGGTTGTCATATAGGGGAAAGCGCCAGGTCAACCCCAACGCAAGGAACAGGCTTCAGCCATCCAAACGCTGGCGGGATGCCCACCGAGGGCCAGGCGCGCAAAGCGAAACATCCCAGCCAGATTCATGCGGATCCACACACATGCGCATGGGTGAAAGTACCTAAATCCGGGCAAGCCGCCCCCAGGCTGAGTTCACGGCAGAGATTGAGCCGGAGATTGCCTCGATTCGAAATGATTCAGGAGCTGAAGTGGGCCTTCGCTTCATAAAGAGCTTCGCTGTCGATCACCTCCAGCCCCCGGTCGCGGGCATAGGCCTCGGTGTTCTTGCGCACCTTGCCCCGCACAAAGAAGGGGATCTTGGCCAGCTCCGCCTCACCGTCTGGGCTCCACACCAGCTCACCATGGCCGGGAAGCGCGGTTGCAACCGGAGCCGCCGCGGCCTGGTCACGGGCGGGTTCGGCCTCAGCCGGCCGGGTGGGGGCGCTGGCCCCCTCCAGGTGGCTGAGGTGACCATCCACGAATTCAAAATCGTGCCGGAACATGCCGATCAGGTGCTCCTCCAACCCCATCATCAGCGGGTGCACCCAGGCATCGAATATCACGTTGGCCCCCTCCCAGCCCATCTGGGGGGAATAGCGGGCCGGCACGTCCTGCACGTGCAGCGGCGCGCTGATCACCGCGCAGGGGATGCCGAGGCGCTTGGCGCTGTGGCGCTCCATCTGGGTGCCGAGCACCAGCTCCGGCGCTGCCGCCGCCATGGCCGCCTCCACAGCGAGGTAGTCGTCGCTGATCAGGGCCTCGAGGCCCAGCTCGGCGGCTGCGGCCCGCAGCTCTCGGGCCTGCTCGCGGCTGTAGCTGCCCAAACCCACCACCTGGAAGCCCAGCTCCCGGCTGGCGATCCGGGCCGCCGCGATGGCGTGGGTGGCATCGCCAAAGATGAACACCCGCTTGCCGGTGAGATAGGTGGAATCCACCGAGCGCGAATACCAGGGCAGCCGCGAGCGCCGTTCGGCGGCGCAGGTGCCATCGGCTCCAGGCTGCAGCGCAGCGGGAAGCTCCAGGCCCAGCAGCTGGTGCAACTCCCGCAGGAAACTGGCGGTGGCGCCGATGCCGATCGGCACGGTGCGCACCGTGGCCATGCCGAAGCTGCGCTCCAGCCAGCTGCACACCGAACCCGCCACCTCGGGATAAAGGCACACGTTGGCGTCGGCCGTGGGGATGCGCTGCAAATCGGCGGGGCGGGCGCCCAGGGGCGCCACCACGGCCACCTCGATGCCGTACTCCGCCAGCAGGGCCGTGATCTCGCGCACGTCGTCACGACAGCGAAAACCGAGCAGCGACGGCCCCAGCAGATTCACCCGCGGCCGCCGGCCCTCGTCACGCCAGCGCTGGGGCGAGGGCTTGGCAAAGCCAGGCGAGGGCAGCTGGGCCTTCAGCAGGCCCCACACCAGTTGATAGAGGGTTTCGGCGGCCCCCCAGTTCTCTTTTTTGGAATAGGCGGGCAGCTCGAGATTCACCACCGGAATGCCGCCCAGGTCCATGCCGCCTGCCAGAGCGCCTGGTTGGTCTTGGATCAGCTCGGCGGTGCAGCTCTCGCCCACCAGCAGGGCCTCCGGCTGGAAGCGCGCCACCGCTTCGCTGATCGAGCGCTTCACCAACTCGGCGGTGTCGCCGCCCAGGTCGCGGGCCTGGAAGGTGGTGTAGGTGACAGGCGGGCGCTTGTCGCGCCGCTCGATCATCGTGAACAGCAGGTCGGCGTAGGTGTCGCCCTGGGGGGCATGCAACACGTAGTGCACTCCCTCCATCGATGTGGCGATGCGCATGGCGCCCACATGGGGCGGGCCTTCGTAGGTCCAGAGGGTGAGTTCCATGGGAGGGAAGAACAGGAGGGGGCGGCGGCGGCGGCGGGATGCAGCCGGCGCTCAGGCAAACGACAGGGCGGCGCGACGGCGCAGGGAACGGGCAAACAGCTCGGCCAGATCCCCGGCCTGGTCGCAGCCGTGAATGGGGCTGAACACCAGCTCGATCGACCACTTGGTGGCAATCCCTTCGGCCTCAAGGGGGTTGGCCAGGCCAAGGCCGCACACCACCAGGTCGGGCCGCGCCGCACGCACCCGCTCCAGCTGGCGCTCCACGTCCTGGCCTTCACTGATGCGGGTGCCCTCCGGCAGCAAGGCCAGCTCGGCATCCAGCAGCTGGCGATCCAGGTAGGGCGTGCCCACCTCCACCAGCTCCATGCCGCATTCGCGCTGCAGGAAGCGCGCCAACGAGAGCTCCAGCTGGGAATCGGGCAGCAGGAAGAGGCGTTTACCCGCCAACAGCTCCCGGTGGGGAGCGATCGCCCGGCGGCCCCGCTCCACAAGCGGATCCAACACGGCGGCCACCTGGGCCGGCGCCACACCGAAGGCCTCCGCGCCCGCCGCCATCCAGGCCCGGCTGCCCTCCACCCCGAAGGGATAGGGGGCCGCCAACAGCCGCGCCCCGCGGTTCACCAGGGCGCGCGCCGTATCCGAGAGAAACGGCTGGGCCAACAGCACCCGGGTGCCCGGGCCGATCGGGGGCAACTCGGTGGAGCGCCGCGGCGGCAGGCTCGTGACCACCGGAATCCCCAGGCGGCCAAACAGCTGCACCAGCCGGTCTTCCACCGCATCGGCCAGGGTGCCCACAATCAGCAGCTGATCGACATCGCTGCTGGGCATCAGCGGCACCATCGCCAACAGGGCCTTGTCTTCCCCTTGGGTGAAGGTGGTTTCGATGCCGCTGCCGCTGTAATTGAGCACCTTCACCCGACCGGCCAGCTGGGTGTTGAGCCGCTCGGCAGCCTTGGCCAGATCGAGCTTGATCACCTCGCTGGGGCAACTGCCCACCAGAAACAGGGTGCGAATCTCCGGGCGCCGCACCAGTAGATCCGTCACGAGACGGTCGAGCTCCTCATTGGCATCGGCCAGGCCGGCCAGATCCCGCTCCCCCAGAATCGCGGTGCCGAAGCGGGGTTCGGCAAAGATCATCACGCCGGCGGCGCTCTGAATCAGGTGAGCGCAGGTGCGGGAGCCCACCACCAGAAAAAAAGCATCCGGCATGCGCCGATGCAGCCACACAATCGAGGTGAGGCCGCAGAACACCTCCCGCTGACCGCTCTCTTTGAGCAGGGCAGGATGCCGATCATCAACAACCGAAGATGCGCCCATCCAGGCGAGCTGCGGAAAGAACCTTTCAGGGTTAACGGAGACGTCCGCCGTTCGGTGGACAACGTCACCAAATGTTCGGGATCAACCAGACGGCAACAGGACACTGCCCGTACCCTGAGCCGAGTGATCTGGAGCACCGGGTCCAGATCCCATGCCCAAGCGTCCCTGGCTTTACGCCACCCAAAGACCACCCTCCACGCGCAACCGCAAACCCTGGCGGGCGCCCCTTGCCCTGGCTCTGCTGGTCAACGCTGGCGCCCTCGGCTACCGCCTCAGCGAAGGCTGGGACTGGGGGGACAGCTACTGGATGGTGCTGATCACCCTCAGCACCCTTGGCTTCAGTGATGGCCACACCCAGATCCTCAGCGCCAACGGGCGCCTGGTTACCACCCTGCTCATCCTGGGCGGCCTGGTGGTGGTGCAGATCAGCATCCAGGGCGTGTTGGGGCTGTCTGAATCCGGGTACTTCCGGCGCCTGCGCGAGCGCCGTTTCCGCCGCTGGCTGCAATCCATGCACAACCATGTGATCCTCTGCGGCTACGGCCGCATCGGCCACGAGATCGCCGAACAGCTCACCAGGGAGAACGTTCCCATGCTGGTGGTGGAGATGGACGCCGAGCGGCGGGAAGCCGCCGAAGAGCGTGGGCTTCCAGTGCTGATGGCCGACGCCACCTTGGACGAAACGCTGCTGGAGGCAGGCATCCACCGCTGCCGGGCGCTGGTGGCAGCCCTGCCCAACAACGCCTCCAACCTCTACGTGGTGCTCAGCGCCCGCGGCATCGCGCCCAACTGCCGCCTGATCGCCCGCTCCGACAGTGAAGAAGCTGAGCGCAAGCTGCGCCTCGCCGGCGCCGACCAGGTGGTCAGCCCTTTTGTGAGTGGTGGCCGCACCATGGCAGCCAAGGCCCTGCGCCCCCTGGCCGTGAGCTTCATGGATCTGCTGGCGGGCTCAGGCTGCGAGGTGGAGGAGTTTCTGCTCAGCAGTGATGCTGCTGACCTGGGGCCCCTCAATGGGGCCTCCCTGGCCGACCTCCAACTCGGTGCCCGCACCGGCGCCCTTGTGCTGGCGATCGTGCCCCCCCGACGCAGCGAGGATGGGGCCACCCGCCAATACCGCGGGGCGACTTACAGCCCCGAAGAACCCGAGCTGATCGCCAACCCCAGCAGTGACACCCGCCTGGCACCGGGCCAGACGCTGGTGGTGTTGGGCAGTCAGCCTCAACTCGAGGCCTTCGGCCGGCTACTGGGCCCCGCCCTCAAAAGCGTGGACGTGATGACCAACTAACGGCCGGTTGGCTTGTCAGGCCCGTTGGGCGCGGCTCCAGGACGCCGGGGAAAAGACATGCCCTTGCTCCAGGGCAATCGCCACAACGGCATCAACACTGCCGGCCGCGTCGACCCGGGCCTTGAGGGCCGCATCGGCGTCCACCTTGACCATGAAGGCGGTGAGCTGAGCTTTCGACATGGCAGGGCAGGGCGTGGAGCCCTACATGCCTAGCCAAGATTCGAGGATTCGGTGGCCTGGCCTCGAACGCTGTAGGATTGTTGATGATTCAAAGATTTCTCTCTAGCGAGCTGACCACTTTCTGTTGGGCCGTCGAAGGATCGATTCATAGTTTCTGAGTTCATGACCATTTACGTCGGCAATCTTTCCTTCGATGCAGAAGCGGAAGATGTCCAGCACCTGTTCAGCCAATACGGACAGGTGAGCAAGTGCAGCCTTCCCCTCGACCGCGACACCGGCCGCAAGCGCGGTTTCGCCTTCGTCGAGATGGCCAACGAGGCTGAGGAAACCAAGGCCATCGACGATCTTCAGGACGTCGAGTGGATGGGTCGCGCCATCCGCGTCAACAAGGCCGAGCCCCGCGGCAGTGGCGGTGGTGGTGGTGGCGGTCGCCGCGATTTCGGCGGCGGCGGCGGCTATGGCGGTGGTGGTGGTGGCGGCGGCTACGGCGGTGGCGGCGGCGGCCGTTACTGAGCTTCAGCTCACCTAATTCAGCTCACCTTTTTTGCAGGATTCGGGTTTCGTTCGGATCCCAACGCTGATATCCCAACCGCTCCCCAGGGGGCGGTTTTTTGATGCTGAGCCTGGAAGCTTCCTAGCCTTGGAGCATGGCTACCCACCCCCCTCTGGTACTGGTGCACGGGCTGTGGGATAGCCCCAGGCTGTTCCATCGCCTCCAGCAGACCCTGGGCGATCGGCGGACGCCCCTGCTCATCCCCCACCTGCCCCATGGGCTCGGCAGTACACCGATCCCCCAACTGGCCAGCCAGCTCGGCAGCCACATCGAAGCCGCCTTCGGCCCCGACACCCCCATCGACCTGCTGGGCTTCTCGATGGGTGGGGTCATCGGTCGCACCTGGATCCAGCTGCTGGGCGGCCATCGCCGCACCCGTCGCTTCATCAGCGTGGGCAGTCCGCAGCGGGGCACGCTCACGGCCCAGCCCTGGCCCCGCTGGCTGCTGGCCAGCATCGCCGACATGAAGTGGGGCAGCCCATTGCTGAGCCAACTCAACCAAAACCTCGACGGCCTCCGTGACGTGGAGTGCCACAGCTACTACTGCAGCCGTGACCTGATGGTGCTGCCGGGCTGGCGAGCCGTTCTGCCGGTTGGGCCGCGCGAGGCGTTACCTGTGCGCACCCACCAGCAGCTGATGCGCCATCCGGCGGCCCTGGAGCCCCTGGTGGCCGAGCTGCTGCGCCCATGAGCGAGCCTCCCTGAATGCCATGCCCTCCCCCGATCTCCTGGCCATTTCCCTGCTGGTGCGCTGGCTGCTGGGCTGGTTTCTGTGCCTGCGCATGCCGGCCCTACCCGAATTCACGCCCATAGGGCAGCCCCGGGTGTCGGTTCTGATCCCCGCTCGCAATGAGGCACTCACCCTGCCCCAGCTGCTGGCAGCCCTAGGAGCCTGTCGCACATAACCCCACCGCCTGCTTCTCCACAGACGCTCTCCAATCTGCCCAGATTCCAGTGACAGCAATGGATCTGGGCTGGAGAATGGGACATGAGCAAGCCCAAAACCTTTC
>NZ_JAGQCZ010000015.1:0-47119 GCF_024346435.1 Cyanobium sp. Alchichica 3B3-8F6
CCAACTCCAGCTCCAGCTCCTCCAGCGCCACCAGCTCCTGCACCTGGCGCCCCAGCGTGATCTCCTGCTCGTGACTCAGCAGCGGCACCCGGCCGATGTCCCGCAGGTAGCTGCGCACCAGATCGCCGCCGCCCTGGGCAGAGGAGCTTTCCGAACCTGAACTGGAGCCAAGAACGGGCAGAGCGGGCATGGGAAGCCGGGTTTACGAAACTCTTTTGTTTCGTAAACCTACCATCCTTTGCCGGGCGGCAGCATGGGAGCCATGGCCCACGAACGCCTGCAAAAACTGATGGCCGCCGCTGGCCTCTGCTCGCGCCGGCAGGCCGAATCCCTGCTGCGTCAGGGGCTGGTGCAGGTGAACGGCGCCGTGGCCCAGCTGGGGGACCGGGCCGACCAACAGCGGGACCGGATCACGGTGCGGGGCGAGCCCCTGGCGGCCCGGCCGGAGCCGCTGCTGCTGCTGCTCAACAAGCCGGCGGGGGTGGTTTGCAGCTGCCACGACCCCGAAGGGCGCCCCACGGTGCTCGACCTGCTGCCGGCCGACCTGCGCCAGGGCTGCGGGCTGCACCCGGTGGGGCGTCTCGACGCCGAAAGCCGCGGCGCCCTGCTGCTCAGCAACCAGGGCGACCTCACCCTGCGCCTCACCCACCCCCGCTACGGCCACCGCAAGACCTACCGGGTGTGGGTGCAGGGCCGGCCCGACGCCCCAACGCTGCAGCGCTGGGCCGCCGGCGTGCCCCTCGACGGCCAGGCCAGCCAACCGGTGGGGCTGCAAGTGCTCAGGCGCACACCACAAACCACCGAACTGGAGCTGCACATGGGGGAGGGGCGCAACCGCCAGATCCGGCGCACCGCCGCGCTGCTCGGCCATCCGGTGCAGGATCTGCAACGGCGATCGATCGGACCGCTTCAGCTCGGCGACCTGCCCGAGGGTCGCTGGCGGCGCCTCGATCGCCAAGAATGGGCAGCACTGACAACCCAGCCCTGACCCCCACCCCCCCGCTGCCACCCAAGCGCCCGCGGGGCCGCCTCGGCCGCTGGTGGCAGCGGGGTCCCCTGCCGGCCAGCAACGCTGCGGCGGAGCCGCCAGCCGATCCTCTGCTGGCAATTGGGCAGACGCTGCGGCAGCGGCGCGAAGAGCGCGGCCTGACCCTGCGGCAATTGGCCCTGGACACCCGCATCAGCACGGCGGTGCTGGAAGCCCTCGAGCGGGGCTGGCGCGACCGGCTGCCGGAGACCACCTACCTGCGCACCATGGTGCCGCTGATCGAGCGGCACCTCGACCTGCCCGCCGGCAGCCTGGAGACGGTGCTGCCCGACAGCGAACGGCTGCCCCAGGACCAGCGACGGCAACCGCTGCTGCGGCGCTTCACGCCGGGCAACATCGACGTGTTCACCACCTGGCAGGGCACGCTCCTCTACGGCGTGCTCACCCTGGGGCTGGTGTATGCGCTGAACCTGCAGCAACAGCAGCTGGCTCTGCGGGGCCTGCTGGCGGTGCGGCCGATTCCACCCCTACCGGCGCAGGAGCAGGCCAAGCCGCCGCGGCCCGAGCAGGCCCTGCTGACGCTTTATCCCGAGCTGCGGCCGCTGGAGCTGGCCGCCCGAGGGCAGGGGGTCGCCCAGCTGCGGCGCACCAAACCCGCAGCCTCGCTGCGCTCAGGGCTGCTGGAGCTGGAGCTAAGCCAGCCCAGCCAGCTCAATCTGGAGAGCGCCAGCGGGGTGCGCACCAGCCTGCGCAACGCCAGCGGAAGCCTCAGCCTGCCCCTCAGCGGCGGTTTCCGTTTGGAGGTGCAGCCGGCCCCCGGCCCCGGCGACCGACTGAGCTGGAACGGGGCAGCACTCCAGCCCGTGAAGGGGCAGCCCGGCAGCTTTGCCGAGCCTTAAGCCCAGGCCCTAAGAGGTTGCTCGGCCGTAGCGGGCAGCCATGGCGCCATAGCCCTGAAGGGCCCCATCCAGGCTGGTGATGGGCTGCTCGAGGCGCCAGGTCCAGTTGCCGGAGCTGGTGCCAGGGGTGTTGAAGCGGGCCCGGTCGTCGAGCTCGAGCAGATCCTGGAGGGGCGCCACGGCCAGATCGGCGGAGCTGGCCAGAGCCAGCTCGAGCAGCTGCCAGGCCGGAGCCGTGATCGGCACCCCCACCGCCTCGGCCACGCGCCGCCGGCCGCCCTCGTCGAGGCTCTGCCACCACCCCACGCTGGTGGCGTTGTCGTGGGTGCCGGTGTACACCACCCAGCGGCGGCCGCGGATGTTGGCAGGCAGATAAGGGTTGGCAGGGTCACCATCGAAGGCGAACTGCAGGATCTTCATGCCCGGCAGCCCGAAACCATCGCGCAGGGCTTCCACCGCCGGGGTGATCACGCCCAGGTCTTCGGCGATCAGGGGTAGGTAAAGGCCACGCCGTAGCCACAGCAGTGCCAACAACGGCCAGCCCGGAAACCAGCGCCAGCGGCCATGTTCAGCAGTCGCGGCATCCCCCGGCACGCTCCAGAAGGCCTGCAGGGCGCGGAAGTGGTCGAGCCGCAGCCGATCAAACAGCTCAAATTGACGCTGCAGGCGAGCCAGCCACCAGCGAAAGCCGCTGAGCAGATGCATGGGCCAGCGGTACACCGGCGTGCCCCAGAGCTGACCGGTGGCGGAGAAATAGTCGGGCGGCACACCGCTCTGGGCGGTGAGGCTGCCATCGGCACGCAGGGAAAACAGGGCGCGGTGGGCCCACACGTCGGCGCTGTCGTGGGCCACGTAGAAGGGCAGATCACCGAGCAGTTGCACACCGGCACGCTCGGCCTGCTGGCGCAGCTGCTGCCACTGGCGCTGCAACTGCCACTGCAGCAGCTCCTCCTCCAGCAGCCAGCCGGCTTGCTCCCGGGCGATGCGGCGCAGGGCGGAGCGGCGGTGGCGGGCCAGGGGAGCCGGCCACTGCCACCAGGGCTGACCGCCCTGGAGCCGGCGGATCACCATGAACAGCGCATGGTCGGGCAGCCAGCCGCGCTCGCGGCGGCGCCAGCGGCGAAAGGCGCGCTGCTGCTGCACCGGCTGACCCGGCCAGCGGCGGGCCAAGGCCTCACCAAGCGCCCGGCTGCGGGCCGGCATCATCGCCAGATCCATCGGGCCGGGGCGGGCGGCGGCGCCGGGGAGGGCCTCGAGATCCGAGCGCTGCAAAAAGCCAGCCTGCACCAGGGCTTCGGCGTCGAGCAGCCAGGGATTGAGGGCCGAACCGCTGGGGGAGCTGTAGGGCGAGCCCGTGCTGTCGGTGGGGGCCAGGGGCAGCAGCTGCCAAACACCTATGCCATGGCGGCCAAGCAGCGCCAACCAGTCGTGGGCCGGCTGGCCAAAGCCGCCGCAGCCCCCAGGCCCCGGCAGGGACGTGGGATGGAGCAAAACGCCGGCGAGCCTCACGCTTCAGGCAGCCGGTAGCGGCTGATGATTGTCTGGGCGAAGGCCGGGATGTGGGCCGCCACCTTCTCGGGGTGATTGCGGCGCAGCCACAAGGCGTTGCGGGTGAAGTGGGAGTCGATCGAGAAGCGGCCGTATTCCAGGCCCTTCGGCCCCAGGCGCCCCACCACACAGCCGATCAGGTTGGCCAGCCAGAGGGGCAGCTTCACGGCCTTGTCGTAGGCCTCGATGCCCTGCTGCACCGCCGCCTGGCGGCTGCCGCTGCTGGTCACCGGCGCCACATCGAGCTCGCTCTCCACCAGATCCAGCAGCACCTGGCCTTTCGGGTTGCGCACTGTGAGCCATTGGCGCCCAAACGTCGCCCCCATGTAGCCCACCACCAGATCGGCTCCGGCGTTGGTGTAGTCGAAGCAGCTCAGACAGCTCGGCGCGAAGACGTCCTTGAGCTTGGGCGTGTCGAGCCCGAAGAAGGGCACCGTTTCCTCGCGGCCGTCGCTGTGGCGGAAGTGGATGCGGAAGTCCTGCATGAACTCGTAGTGCACCACCGTGTCGGGCGAGCTCACTGTGCTCTCCAGGAAGGTCTGCAACCCGGCGCGAGAGACGTTGTCAACGCAGGGCAACCCCAGCACATAGAGCTCATCGAGGGGCAGGGTGGACTGCACGGCTCGCAGGGCCTGGATCTGACAGCCCACGCCGATCGCCAACAGCCGGCGGATGCCGCTGCCCGGCAGCTGCTCAAGCACCTCCAGATTGGACGAGAGGGTGGGCTTGTTCACCCGGGCGCTGAGCACCTCCTCCGGCGTGCGGGCCAGCCGCGGCACAGGCGTGAAGCGATCCTCGTCGCTCTGGCCCACGCACAGCACCGCATCCACCAGGCCCGTTTCCAGGGCGCGCACGCCGATGCGGCTGACAATCCCGGTCCACTGGGCGCCGTCGATCGGCGGGGCCAAGCGGGCGGTGAGCATGCGCTGCTGCACGCCGAAATAGAGCTCGTCGTCGTTGTCCAGGTCGCGGCTGCGGCCATGGGCCTGCTCCTCCATCGCCTCAAAGCGCTGCTCGAGGAAGGCGCAGCTGTCCTTCACATAGGCCACCCAGCGGCTGTCGCAGAGGCCGCACTGGCTGCAGAGATCCTTGGCGGGGTAAACGCTGCCCTTGGCCAGGGGGCGGGCCCGCTCGTGGGGGGCCGGCGCGGTGGACGAGCCGCTTTGCGAAGAGCCGCTTACCGAAAACAGTGCTGCCATCAGCGGGTTCCCTCGCCCCATCAGCCAGGGCACAACCTATCGGGTTAGGCCAAAGTGAGTTGCCGCCGAGCCCCGATGCCCCGTCGTCCCGCCCAGCCCAAGCCCCGCCTGGGGCCCACCCTGCTGAGGCTGGGGGCGGCTGCCGCCGGAATCACCGCGGGCTTGGGGCTGCTCGGCCTGATCTGGCCCGAGCCCGATCGCGCCACCGAACCGGTGCGGCAGCTCAGCCCGGCCGACCTGGGCAAGGCGCCGAGCCGCAGCATCACTCTGCTGGTGATCGGTCTCGACAGCGAGCAGCCAGGCGATCCGATCAACCAAGCCGCCCCCCGCGGACCGGCCAATGCCGATGCCCTGCTGCTGGTGCGGGTGAACCCCCAGGGGCCGCTCCAGGTGCTCACCCTGCCGGCCAACCTGGCGGTGCAGCTCCCCGGCCAGACACGGCCCCAGAGCCTGGGCAGCCTCTACCGCCTTGGCGGCGCCGCCCTCACTGCCGATGCCGTGCGCAACCTGGTGGGGCTCGACTCCGGCGAACCGGATCGCTATCTGGTGCTCGGCCGAACGAGCCTGCGCAGCCTGGTGGATGGTCTCGGCAGCATCGCCGCCAACCCCACCCGGGCCCTGCGATACAACGACAAAAGCCAACGCTTCACCGTTGATCTGCAGGGTGGGCTGCAGCGGCTGAAGGGCAACGAGGTGGAACAACTGGTGCGCTACCGCGATCCCGCCCGTCCGGAGGACAGCCGCCAGGACAACCACCAGCTGGTGGTGCGCAGCCTGCTGCGAGAAATGGCACTGCCGGAGCAACTGGGCCGGCTCTCCTCACTGCTCCAATCTCTCCAGAACAAGGGCGTCGTCACCAACCTCAGCCAACCGGAAACCCTGAGCCTGCTGGCCTCCGGCCTGAGCCACGGCGAAACGGTGCAGTTCACCAGCGTGCCGCTGGCTCCCAGCAAAGCTGGCCAGCCCCTGCGCCAGATCGCCAGCAGCGCACCGAGTCCCCTCTGGCAGGCCCCGGGTGTTTCAGCAGCAGACCAGTAACGCAGGCAGACGCAAGGGGACTGAGTCGGGACTCGGTCCGGACTCAGTCGGGACTCAATTAGAGGCGATCTGACGCCAGCGCAGCGCCAGGGCGGCCGCCAGGGTTCCGGCCTCACCAGTTGCCGGATCGAGCCCACCCAGCCAGGGCAGACCATCGCCGCGGCGGGCCTCCGGGTCCCAGGCCCCATCGCCTTGCACCAGTCCCACCAGCGGCACCTGCCACTGGTGCAACAGGGCCACCATCGCCGCCGGCAGGCCACTCTCCAGTTGCTCGCCCGCCAGCAGCAACAGCACCGGCTGGCGCCAGGCCCCTAGGGCCTCAGCCCAGTGGCCGGCGCCGTTGAGGGGCAAGCCGGGATCGACCGGCAGAGGCACCAGGCACGGCCCCTGCGCGGCCAGGCCAGCCAGGGCGCGCTGGGGCTCCAGAGGATCCAAAGGGGCGCTCAAGGGCATGCCAAGGGCCCTGGCCAGCAGGGGCCCCAGTGGGTGCTGCAGCGCGACGACCGCTGCCGCGGGCCCAGCGGCCACCAGCACCAGCGACCGCGGCAAACCAGGCTTGGAAAGCGTCATGGATGTTTGCACTAGGGAGGCGGCCACGCTTCTACGATCGGGTTTCAGCCGACGCATCCGCGCCCGCCGTGACCAGTTTCTTGACCGCTGATCGCGTGGCGCCCCAAGGCAGCGCGACCCAGTCGACTCACGACACCCGCCGGCTGCGCCTGTTCAGCGGCACCGCCAACCAGGCCCTCGCCCGCGAAATCGGCGCCTACCTGGGCGTTCCCGACGGCCCGCGGGTGATCAAGCGCTTCGCCGATGGAGAGCTCTACATCCAGATCCAGGAATCGATTCGCGGCTGCGACGTGTTCCTGATCCAGCCCACCTGCGCTCCGGTGAACGATCACCTGATGGAGCTGCTGATCATGGTGGATGCCTGCAAAAGGGCCTCCGCCCGTCAGATCACCGCCGTCATCCCCTACTACGGCTACGCCCGCGCCGACCGCAAGACGGCGGGCAGGGAGTCGATTACCGCCAAGCTGGTGGCCAACCTGTTGGCCAAGAGCGGCGTGGATCGTGTGCTGGCCATGGACCTGCACTCGGCCCAGATCCAGGGTTACTTCGACATCCCCTGCGACCACATCTACGGCTCGCCGGTGCTGGTGGATTATCTGCGCGCCCGCGACCTCGGCGAGGTGGTGGTGGTGTCTCCCGATGTGGGCGGTGTGGCCCGGGCCCGGGCCTTCGCCAAACAGATGAACGATGCCCCCCTAGCGATCATCGACAAGCGCCGTTCGGGCCACAACGTGGCCGAAAGCCTCACGGTGATCGGCGATGTGGCCGGCAAGACGGCGATCCTGATCGACGACATGATCGATACCGGCGGCACCATCTGCGCCGGCGCCAAGCTGCTGCGCGATCGGGGCGCCATCCGGGTGCTGGCTGGCGCCACCCATGCCGTGTTTTCACCACCGGCGATCGAGCGGATGTCGGAGCCGGGCCTGTTTGAAGAGGTGCTCGTCACCAACAGCATCCCCCAGAACCACGATGGCCGCTTCCCCCAGCTGCAGGTGCTGTCGGTGGCCAACATGCTGGGCGAAGCCATCTGGCGCATCCACGATGAGAGCTCGGTGAGCTCGATGTTCCGCTGAAACCCGTTCCGCTGATATCCATTTCCCAGCTACGACCAGCCCGGTTGTGCCGCTTCGCCCGGTTCAAGGCCCTGCTGCCTGCGGCGGTGAGCGTGCTGCTCACCGTGCCCTGGGCTGCAGCCCAGCCGCTGCAGGCCCAACCCCTGCAGATCCCTCAGCGCCGGATCGGCGTGTGGCTCACCAACAGCCCCAGCCCCCTCTACTACGACCCCAGCCGCATCGACCGGGCGGTGAGCGAGCTGGCCAACGCCGGCTTCAACACCCTCTATCCCAACGTGTGGAGCCGGGGCACCACCTTCCACCGGTCCCGCCATGCGCCGCTGGAGCCGGCGCTGGAGAAGGCCAGCCCCAACCTCGATCCGATCTGCCGCTTCACCCGCGCCGCCCATCGGCGCGGGCTGCAGGTGATCCCCTGGTTTGAGTACGGCCTGATGGAGCCGGCCGATGCCGCAGTGGTGCGCCAGCACCCGGAGTGGGTGCTGCAACGCCGCGATGGCAGCAGCGAAATGGCCATGCACGGCAAGCCGATGGTGTGGCTCAACCCCGCCCACCCCGGCGTGCGCGAGCGCTTCATCGGCCTGATCACCGAGATCGTGCAGCGCTGCAGCGTCGACGGCATCCAGCTCGACGACCACTTTGCCTGGCCGGTGGAGCTTGGCTACGACCCCTTCAGCCGCGCCCTCTTCCTCAAGGACACCGGCCGCGAGCCCCCCGACAACCACACCGATCGGGCCTGGATGCGCTGGCGGCGCCAGCAGCTCACCGGGCTGCTGCGGGAGCTGCGGGGGCGACTGAAAACCCTGGAGGCCCCGGCGGGCTCCGTGCCCAAGCGCACGATCATCAGCCTGTCGCCCGGCCCCTTCCGCTTCGCCTACAACCACTGGCTCCAGGACTGGGAACTCTGGGCCCTCGGCGAGCTGATCGACGACCTAGTGGTGCAGAACTACGCCTACTCGGTGAAAGGCTTCGAGAAGGACCTCAACCAGCCCGCCCTGGTGAAGGCACGCAGCTGGGGCATGCCCGTGGAGATCGGAATCCTGGCCGGCTTCGGCGGTCGCACCCCCGACATGGCCACCCTGGCCCAGAAGACCCAACTGGCCACCAGCCGCGGCCACGGCGTGATCTATTTCTATTGGGAAGGCCTGTGGGGGCTGCACGCCGGAGCGGAAGGGGCGACCTACCGCCAAGCCGCCTTCCGCCAGCTGCACCAGAGCCTCAACGGCCCACTTCGCCCCCCACCGCCCCTCCCCCTGCCGGGCCAGCGCCGCTGAAGGGATTCAACAGGCGAACCCCACAACCCGCGAAGTCATGGGAGTTGCGGGTCACCACCGTGAGGCCATGCAAGAGGGCGATGGCGGCGATCTGCTTATCGATGGCGTGGTGGGGATCAGGCACCCGCAGACGCCCCCAGAGCTGAGCCGCATCTCCATCGAGCACCAACACCCGCTCGCCGTAGTGCTGGAGCACCTGCCCAAGCCAGTCTTCGAGCAGATCAGCCTGTTTGAGGTCGCCTCGATGGCGGATGAGATCCACGCCGCGGCGCAGTTCACCGATGGTGATGGCCGCCAGAAACAAGGGCGTGTTGTTGGCTGTCACCTCGGCCCAGAAGGCCATCACGCCTGGATCAGCACGACGCCCCTTGCGGGCTTCGCTGATCACATTGGTATCAACCAAAAACATCGGCGTCGCTACTGCTGTCGATCGGCCGCTGGAAATCGGCATCGCAGCCCACATCTGGCATGGCCGCCAACAGTTCAGCCAGGTCGCGCCTCGGAGGGCTCAGCAGTGCGTCGACCAGAAGTGCTCGATGTTCGGCCTCGGCACTGCGTCCATGGTCTCCCGCCCGCCGCTTGAGGGCCTGCACAATCGCCTCGTCCACCCCACGCACCAGCAGATCCGCCATCAGCCAAGCTCGCCTGATATCAATGCTATCGCCTCTGCCCAGCCGCGGCTTGCCGGCTCAGCTCCCCAGGCACTGCTGCACCACCTCGCCGGTGTTGGGCGAAAGGGGAGCGGCGGCCAGCTGCTCGAGGGCGGCATGCATGGCGGCCGCGCGAGCCGGGCCGTAGCTCTGCCAGCGGCTGAACACCTTGGCCAGGCGCGAAGCCGTGATCGGGTTGCGCTGGTCGAGCTCGGCGATCCGCGCCGCCATGAAGCGGTAGCCGGCGCCATCGGCGGCATGGAACACCGGCGCGTTGCCGGCCAGGCCGCCCAGCACGGCCCGCACCGAATTGGGCGCGGCCGGATCGAAGCGCGGGTGCTCCAGCAACCGCGCCACCCGCTCCAGGCCATCGGCAAAGGGGGCCGAAGCCTCCAGGGCAAACCAGGCATCGAGGATGACGGGCTTGTCCTGCCAGCGCTGGTAGAACGCCTCCACTGCCTGCTGGCGCTCCGGGATGGGATGGCACTGCAAGGCCCGCAGACCGGCGCGGGCCAGGGTCATCGAGGGGCCCCGCACCGCCGCCGCCGCTGCCGCGCAGACGGCCGAGTCGCCAGCCGCCACCCGCCAGCTCCACACCGTGCCGGTGAGCAGCCGGTCGCCGTTGCCCTCGGGCCAGGCCAGGCCCCATTGGGGGGTGCAGCGCTGCAGGGCCATCTCCAAGGGCTCAGCCAGGGCGGCACCAAAGCGCTGCTGCAGGGCCATCAGGGCCGCAAACAGGGCCGGCGGATCGGGCTCGCCACCTGCTGCAGCAGCGGCATCCTCGAGCTCGGGCAGACCTGGCAGCGCCATCAGCACGCTGCGGCTGGCCTCCGACAACGACGGGTCGGCCAGGATCCGGCCGAAGGCATCGATCAGTTCCTCCTCCAGCAGGGCGTCGGCCGCGCCGGCGGCGCGGGCCAGCACCGCCTGACGCAGCAGCACCTGGCCCGCATCCCAGCGGGCGAAGGGGTCGGCATCGGCGGCGAGCAGATGCACCAGCTCGGCGGTGGGGCGCCCCATCTCCAGGATCACCGGCGCCGAAAACCGGCGCAGCAGCGACAGGGCCGGCGGATGGTGCTGCCGCGGCAACCCCACCAACCGCAGGGTCTGCTGGGGCCGATCGATCACCACCAGGCGGGTGCCATCGCCGGCGTGCACGGCGGGCTTCGCCTCCCCCTCCAGTTGCACAGGCAGGGGCTCCCCGGCCTGGTCGAGCAGGCCCAGGGCCAGGGGAATCACCAAGGGCTGCTTATCGCTTTGGCCGGGGGTGGGCGGGGTGTGCTGCTCCACCTGCAGCTCCAACGCGCCGGCCTCCCCATCCCAGTGGCGCTGGATGTGCACGCGGGGGGTGCCGGCCTGGTGATACCAGCGGCGGAACTGGGCAAAATCAAAGGCAGGGATCGGGGCTCCCGATGCCCTGGCCTGCTCTCCGGCGTCCTGCATCGCCTGCACAAAGTCTTCGCAGGTGGCGGCGGTGCCGTCGTGACGGCTCACATACAGCGCCATCCCCCGCATGAACGTCTCCTCCCCAAGCAGGATGTGCAACATACGAATGAGTTCCGATCCCTTTTCGTAGATCGTGGTGGTGTAAAAGTTGTCGATCGCCTGGTAGGCATCGGGCTGCACGGGGTGGGCCGTGGGACCCGCATCTTCGCGGAACTGGGTGTTGCGCAGCATCGCCACGTTCTCGATGCGATTGAGGGCCGCGCCGTGCAGATCCTCCGTGAAACTCTGATCGCGGAACACCGTTAACCCTTCCTTGAGCGACAGCTGGAACCAGTCGCGGCAGGTGATGCGGTTGCCGGTCCAGTTGTGGAAATACTCGTGGGCAATCACGCTCTCGATGCGCTCGAGCTCGCCGTCGGTGGCGGTTTCGGCATCGGCCAGCACGAGCTTGGAGTTGAAGATGTTGAGGCTTTTGTTCTCCATCGCGCCCATGTTGAAATGGCGCACCGCCACGATGTTGAACTCATCGAGGTCGTATTCGAGGCCGTAGCGCTGCTCATCCCAGGCCATCGAGCGCTGCAGCGAGGCCATGGCGTGGGCGGTGT
This sequence comes from Cyanobium sp. Alchichica 3B3-8F6, assembly GCF_024346435.1. NCBI lineage: Bacteria > Bacillati > Cyanobacteriota > Cyanophyceae > Synechococcales > Prochlorococcaceae > Cyanobium > Cyanobium sp. Alchichica 3B3-8F6. The sequence continues at coordinate 11,291 of NZ_JAGQCZ010000015.1, forward strand.
AGGGCGCATCGCCGGGCTCCACATGGATGCGCAGGGCCACCGGCCGGCCACTGGCGGTGGTGAAGCTGCCGCGCACCTCCTCCAGCTGGCCTGCAACCAGGGCAAACAGATAGGAGGGCTTGGGGAAGGGATCGTCCCAGATCGCATAGTGGCGCGCTGCCCCCGTGGCCGGATCGGGGAGCAGCACTCCGGTGTCGATGCAATTGCCGTTGGAGAGCAGCACCGGGCAGCTAGCGCGATCCGCCTCGATCCGCACCCGGAAGCGGCTGAGCAGATCGGGGCGGTCGGGATGGAAAGTGATGCGGCGGAAGCCCTCGGCCTCGCACTGGGTGGTGAACAGGCCGCCGCTCACGTAGAGGCCTTCGAGGGTGCTGTTGGTTTCCGGATGGATGCGCACCCGGCTCTCCAGCACAAACGGGCCCTGGTGCGGATGAACGATCCGCAACTGCTCTCGCGTGAGCTCGTAAGCCTCCGCGGCCAGGGGCACGCCATCGAGGCGCAACTCCAGCAACTCCAGATCCACACCCTGCAGCACCAGGGGCTCGGGCGACGGGGCCTCTGGGGAGGGGGCCTCTGGGTTGGGCACAAAGGCCAGCCGGGCCGCCACCTCGGTGTGGTCAGCCTGCAGCTGCACCGTCAGGTCGGTGCGCTCCAGCAGGAATGGCGCCGGGCGGTAATCGGCGAGGCGCACCAGGGCCATGGGGAATTACTTGCTGGGGGAGGGCTTGCTAGTGGAAGGTTTCGAAGGGGAGGGCTTGGCAGCGGGGGCAGGCTTAAGGGCCTCCTGCACCTTCGCCATCACATCGGCCGGCACCTCCTTGGGGCAGATCTCAGCAGCCCCGAGCACGGCGGAATTGATCGAGCCCTTGCGCAGGTCGTCGAGGCTGAGCGGCTTGGCTCCCACCTGGGTGATCACGCCGTCGTGCTGACCCTGAATCACCTGGGCGATGGTTTCGCCGGCGATGCCCACCGCCTTGTCAAAGGGCACGCCGGCCCCACGGGCAATGCAGACATTCACCGCCGCAATGCGGGTGTAGAGGTTCATGTCCGCCTCCGTGGCAGGGGCCGCCTGGGCCGCCGCCGGCGCCAGCAGCAGGGGCAGCACCAACAGCGGAGCCACCAGCCAGGAGGCAGCCAAGGGAGCGGAACGGCGGGAGGTCACAGCAGGAAACGGGTGTCTTGAGATGCAGCCATGCTGCTGCATTAGGCCAGGGCGTCGTGCGGGAGCGCAGCCCCGGCCTCCTCCACCCGGATTTCGTGGTGGATTTCGGCCAGCTCAAGCGCGCCGTCCTTCCAGGAGTAGATCGAGCGGGCGCGGTAGCGGTCCTGGTCGACCAGGCGAACGTGTTCAAGGATGTCCCACTCCTGGTAGTGCGACTCAAAAATCAGCTCGTGCTCGTCCACCTGACGGATCTGGGTTTTGGTGGGCGTGCCACAGATGTAACCGCGGCTGCGCCACAGCTGATGCCCGCACAGGTAGGCCTCCATCGTTCCCGTCGGCACGAAACGGGGTTTCTTGTCGAAAAACTCGAACTCCTGCTCCGGCCACCAGGTGAAGCGATAAGCCGCATCGCCCTCCACCGGCTCGCTGAAGGTTTCCACTCGCAGCATCATGTCGACGCGCAGCGACTCGCCGTCGTCAAAGAAATACAACCGTCGCGAGCGCCACAAGCCAAGGTTGCGGGCAAACCAACGACGCAGGTTGCTGTCGAGCTGAATCCGCGGCCGCGCTGGGGTGGGGAGATCCGAAAGCATGCTCATGACATCCCGGCCCTTGGGCGCACGGCACTGGTTACCTCTGTCATAGCGAGGTTGGGCGGGTCTGGCCAAATCCCCATAGGGTGAATCACGTGAAGGCCGAGCAACCCACCACCGAAGCCCTGGCTGACGCTGCCGTCGCAAACAGCGCCGCAGCAGGCAGCGCCGCAGCAGGCAGTGCCGCAGCTGCTCGTGCGACGGAGCGTCAGGCCTTGAAGCTGCTGCTGGTGGCCGCCCAGCACCACCTGGCCAGCCCGGATCTGCGCAACCTGATTCAGTTCCTCAAAAGCGAGGAGTGCCGCTTCACGGTGAGCTTGGAGCTGGCCGACCCAGCCCGCCAACCGGAACTGCTGGAGCTGCATCGGCTGGTGGCCACACCGGCCCTGGTGAAGCTCGGCCCTCTGCCGAAGCAGGTGATCGCCGGCAATGCGATCACCCAGAAGCTGCGCAGCTGGCTGCCGCGCTGGCAGCAGATGGAGGTGGTGACCAGCCTGGGCATGAGCCTGCGGCCCGCCGAGATCGATGGCAGCCGTACCCGGCGGGAGCTGCAGCTGGAAGACCAGCTCCTGGTGCTGCGCCAGGAGAACGAAACCCTGATCGAGCGGCTGGGGGTGCAGGAACGGCTGCTGCGGATGGTGGCCCACGAACTGCGGACGCCCCTGACCGCGGCCAAACTCGCCCTGCAAAGCCACACCCTTGGCCAGATCGATGAGCCCCGCTTCCGCGACGTGCTCACCCGCCGCCTCGACGACATCCAGGAACTTTCCAAGGATCTGCTGGAGGTGGGCACGACCCGCTGGGAGGCCCTGTTCAACCCCCAGCGTCTGTCGCTCGGCAAGGTGGCCGCCGAGGCGATCCTCGAGCTTGAAAAGCTGTGGGTGGGTCGCGACCTGGAGCTGATCTCCGATATCCCCGCCGACCTGCCCGATGTGTTCGCCGATCAGCGGCGCATGCGCCAGGTGCTGCTCAACCTGCTGGAAAACGCCCTGAAATTCACCCCCAATCGGGGCCGGGTGCACCTGACCCTGCTGCACCGCACCGATCAATGGGTGCAGGTGAGCGTCTGCGACAGCGGACCGGGGATCCCCAAAGCCGAGCAGCAGCGAATCTTCCTGGATCGGGTGCGTCTGCCGCAAACCTCCGGCACCACCTCGGGCTACGGCGTGGGGCTGTCGGTGTGCCGACGCATCGCCGAGGTGCATGGCGGCCGCATCTGGGTGGTGTCCGAACCCGGTGAGGGGGCCTGTTTCCACGTCAGCGTTCCGGTCTGGAGCGGTCAGGCCCAACCCGCCTTGACGAAGGGTCCCCCTGACCCGTAGCTTCCAACACAGCAACGCCGAACAGCGTTGTGGCCTCGCCCCCATCGTCTAGAGGCCTAGGACACCTCCCTTTCACGGAGGCGACAGGGGTTCGAATCCCCTTGGGGGTATCACCAACCAAACAACGGCCCAAAGAGTTGCTTTTCGCAACGCTGAAGCCGGATCTCTTGACGAGCGATCGTGCTTCTCAAAGAGACATTTTTTTGCCGGTGTCGCGCTTGCCGACATCCACCCCAATCAAGCTGTTGAACAGGTTGTTCAACAAACAGAAATCCGCACAACCAACAGCACCTCCTGCCCAGCAGGGATGGTTCAGGACAAGGCGGCGCGGCGCTCGGCTTCGCGCTGCACCCCGCGCAGGTTGTTGGCCAGGTCTTCGCGCAGGCGCTGCTCGATCAGCCCGATCGGCATGCCCGGGCGACCCTGCACGGTGAGCTCGTAGAAGAGATGGGTCACCCCGCCGGAGCGGCCGATCTGCCAAATGCCCTCAAACCGACGGAAGTCGCCGCGGCACATGCAGAACCGCAACTCGCCAGCCTCGGGATCTTCTTCGAGCTCGAGCTCCACCCGGGCACTGAAACGCAGCCCGCAGAACTGCTGGGTCCCCACCTGTTCGAGGCCAACCTTGTTGCCCCGACGCCAGAGCTCGCGGGAGGAGGCCAGGTTGGGGATGTAGAGGTTGAGATTGGCGTAGTCGGTGAGCACGGCCCAAAGCCACTCTGGGTCGAGGGGCAGCCGCAGCTGCACCGCCAACCGCCGGGCTCCCTGGGGCAGCCTCTCCATCACCTGCTGGATGGTGTCGAGGCTGCAGGCGTCACTCACGACGGCCGAAGACAGGTCGCTGGGGGGCGGGTCGGAAGGGCGGGCCTGGGCGAGGAGCTGGGCCAAAGGAGCACTGTCGAAGTGTGCTGGCGCACAAACCTAGCGGTGTCTCCTGGAAAACCGCAGCGGAAAGGTTCCGTATGATCAGCGCGCTTTTGAGGGGGCTGAGTCTGCATGCGTGTTTCCACCGGTCGCGCCATCCAGTCGGACAGCCGCATGTTCACCGTCGTGGTGGAGGGCTTCGGCATCGGTCGCCAGCGCCAGGCTGAACGTCGCTTCACCGTGCCGTACAACCAGCTCCAGGGCTTGATGCAGTCCATCGCCCAGCAGGGCGGTCGGATCCGTGCCGTGCTGGCTGCCGACGGCCCCGGTGGCGACACGCCTGCCGCTGCACCAGCCCCGGCCGCACCCGCCCCCAAAGCCAAAGCCAAAGCCGCTCCTTCGAAACCCGCTGCCGTGTCCCACGCCGACGTCCCCGTCAACCTCTACAAGCCGAAGGATCCGTTCGTCGGCACGGTGACTGAGAATTACAGCCTGCTTGCGGATGGGGCGATCGGTCGGGTCAACCACATCACCTTCGATCTCAAGGGTGGCGATCCCCAGCTGCACTACGTCGAAGGCCAGAGCATCGGCATCATTCCCGATGGCACCGACGCCAACGGCAAGCCCAACAAACTGCGCCTCTACTCGATCGCCAGCACCCGCCACGGCGACAACCTCGAAGGCGACACCGTCTCCCTCTGCGTGCGCCAGCTCCAGTACGAGAAGGACGGCGAGACGATCAACGGCGTCTGCTCGACCTTCCTCTGCGACATCGAACCCGGCGCCAAGGTGAAGATCACCGGTCCGGTGGGCAAAGAGATGCTCCTGCCTGCCGACGAAGACGCCAACGTGATCATGCTGGCCACCGGCACCGGCATTGCGCCGATGCGCACCTACCTGCGCCGCATGTTCGAGCCGGCCGAGCGGGAGAAGAACGGCTGGACCTTCAAAGGCAAGGCCTGGCTGTTCATGGGCGCTCCCACCACGGCCAACCTGCTCTACGACGACGACTTCAACCGCTATCAGACGGAGTTCCCCGACAACTTCCGCTACACCAAGGCCATCAGCCGCGAGCAGCAGAACGCCAGCGGCGGCCGGATGTACATCCAGGACCGCGTCAGCGAGAACGCCGAGGAGATCTTCTCCTGGATCGAAAACCCCAAGACCCACGTCTACATGTGCGGTCTGCGGGGCATGGAGCCTGGCATCGACGAAGCGATGGCCACCGCCGCCGCCGCCAAGGGACTGAACTGGGCCGAGCTGCGTCCCCAGCTCAAGAAAGCCGAGCGCTGGCACGTCGAGACCTATTGATATCGGGATGGACCCCCGGCAACGGTCGTCACCACCTCCCCTCAGCCCGCCTCCCCGGCGGGCTTTTTTTTGGCCAATCCCACACAGAAACCATCACAAAGTGGGCCAGCCGGTGGGCAGCGCCGCCTGGCCGGTTAAACCATGGGCACCGCGAAGGCATCCATGGGCAGCGTGCTCACCAATCCACTGCGGGTCGGCCTCCGCCAGGAGCGGGTGATTCCGCCCCAATGCCTGGTGATCTTCGGAGCCAGTGGCGACCTCACCCACCGCAAGCTGATCCCGGCACTCTTCGAGTTGTTCCGGCAGCGGCGCCTGCCCAGTGAATTCGCGGTGTTGGGCTGCGCCCGCCGCCCCTGGAGCGACGCAGAATTCCGCCAGCGCATGGCCGACGCGATGGCCAGCGAGGTGGCCGAGCACCGCATGGCCTGGGAGCAGTTTGCGGCGGGCCTCTTCTACGAGTCGGTGGATCTCCAGGATCCGCCCACGATGGTGCGGCTCGGCCAGCGGCTCGAAGGCATCGACCGGCAGCGGGCCACCCGCGGCAACCGCACCTTCTACCTGTCGGTGTCGCCGAATTTCTACGGCAGTGGCTGCCGGGCCCTGGCCGCCGCTGGGCTGCTCAGCGATCCCGCCCGCAGCCGGGTGGTGATCGAGAAGCCCTTCGGTCGCGACTACGGCAGCGCCCAGGAGCTCAACCGGGTGGTGCAGACCAGCGCCCAGGAAAACCAGATCTTCCGGATCGACCACTACCTCGGCAAGGAGACGGTCCAGAACATCCTGGTGATGCGCTTCGCCAACACGATCTTCGAGCCGATCTGGAACCGCAACTACATCTCCAGCGTGCAGATCACGGCGGCCGAAACCGTGGGTGTGGAGGAGCGGGCCGGCTACTACGAAAGCTCGGGCGCCCTGCGCGACATGGTGCAGAACCACCTCACCCAGATGCTGGCCCTCACCACGATGGAGGCGCCGGGCCGCTTCGATCCTGAGTCGATGCGCAACGAGAAGGCCAAGGTGATCCAGGCCGCGCGCCTGGCCAACGAGGACAAACCCTGGAAGTGTTGCGTGCGGGGCCAGTACGGACCCGGCGGCTCCAGCACCCGGCCGATCGCCGGCTACCGCCAGGAGCCGGGGGTGAATCCCGAGAGCACCACGGAGACCTACGTGGCGATGAAGCTGTTCATCAACAACTGGCGCTGGCAGGGTGTGCCCTTCTACCTGCGCACCGGCAAGCGGCTGCCCAAGCGGCTCTCCGAGGTGGTGCTCACCTTCCGGGAAGCACCGGTGCACCTGTTTGATGCCGCCGGCGGTGCCCCCACCCCCAACCAGCTGATCCTGCGGATCCAGCCCGATGAAGGGGCCGAATTCAAGTTTGAGGTAAAGGCCCCTGGCTCCGGCATGCGCAGCCGGCCGGTGGATATGGCCTTCTCCTACGACGACAGCTTCGGCGAGCCCAGCGATGAGGGCTATGTGCGTCTGCTGGCGGACGCCATGCTGGGGGATCCCACCCTGTACACCCGCAGCGACGAAGTGGAAGCCGCCTGGCGGCTGTACACCCCGTTGCTGGAGCTGATCGAAGACGCCCCGAACCAGCTGCCGGTGTACCCCTACGAGGCCCGCACCTGGGGCCCCGGCGCCGCCGACAGTCTGGTGGCCGAGGACGGCCTGGCCTGGCGTCGCCCCTAAGTTTTTTTTCACCCCCTGCCCCCATGTCGACCCAGCTCACCCTCCAGGCCCCACTCGCCCTGCCGCCTGACGAGGTACCCAGCTACCTGGAGCGCCTCTGGAGCCAGGAACTGGGCAGTTCCCACGGAGCCGCCACCTTCACCCTGGTGGTGTGGGAGGGCTCCTGGCTGGAGCAGCAGCTGGTGCGCTGCGGCCGTCTCGACGGCCCGATCACCGGCCTGCTCAACGAGACCGTGCTGGAGGCGGCCCGGGCCGCGGCGATCAGCTGCGGGCTGCCGCTGAGCACCGCGCCGATGGATCCCCAGCTGGCCTGGGCGATTGGCAAGCTGGGCGGCGACCACCACGCCGAAGACCTGCGCGGGCAATTTGTGGAGGGGGCGATCAGCGCCCACATGCCGCGGCGGCTGATCACCCTGGCCCCCACCCTCGATGGCGGCCATCCCCTTGAAACCCTGGTGGCCGCCTACTGCCCCCTGCCGGAGGAAGGCAGCGGCGGCGACGCCTGCGGCGATGTGGTGGTGCTGCGTGGCGGCACCGGCGCCCTGAGCCAGAGCCTGGAGTTGGTGCAGCCGCTGATCAGCCCCGACCTGCCCTGCTGGGTGTGGTGGAACAGCAGCCTCGATGAGGCCCCGGAGGTGATGGCAACCCTGGCCAGCGGCCATCGGCGCCTGGTGGTGGATTCGTCGCTGGGCGATCCACGCCGCTGCCTCGACCTGCTGGTGGATCGCATCGATGCCGGCCAGCCCATCAACGACCTCAACTGGCTGCGGCTGCGCAGCTGGCGGGAGTCGCTGGCGATGGTGTTTGACCCGCCGTCGCGGCGGGATGCCCTTAACCACGTAGTGCAGCTCGACCTCGACGTGGAGGGCAGCAACCCGGTGAAGGGGCTGCTGCTGGCAGCCTGGCTGGCCGACCGGCTGGGGTGGCACCTGATCTCCACCTACCCAGTAGACGGCGATGGCGCGGGCCAGGGCATCGGCGCTGAATTCGAGCGCACCGATGGCGAAACCGTGCGCTTCCGGCAGATGCCAGTGCCGGTGGGCGTGCCCAAAACCCATCCGGGGGCGATGGTGGGCCTGCGGCTGATCTGCCAGAGCAGCCAGGGCTCCCCCCTGTGCGTGATTCTCTGCTCCGAGTCGGGCGGCTGCATGCGGCTCGAATCCGGCGGCATGGCGAGCATGGAACTGGCCGAGGAGGTGGTGCCGCTGCCGATGGAAAGTGAGGAGATGGAGATGGCGCGACTGCTGTCGGGCGGCCACGACTCCACCAACCCCCTGCTGGCCGCCGCCGCGCCGATCGCCGCCAAACTGCTGCCCTGAGCCTGCTGCCCTGAGCACCCCTGAATGGCCTGTCTGATCGCCGCGCCCAGCAGTAGCAGCGGCAAGACCCTGCTGTCGCTGTGCCTGGCCGCCTGGGCCCGGCGATCGGGCCGGCAGCTGCAGCCCTTCAAGGTGGGCCCCGACTACCTCGACCCCCAGTTGCTCAGCCGGGTGAGCGGCCACACCTGCCGCAACCTCGATCCGCTGCTGTGTGGCCCGGAGTGGGTGGAGCGCTGCTTCCACTGGCACGGCAGCCGGGCCGACCTGGCCCTGGTGGAGGGGGTGATGGGCCTGTTCGATGGCCGCGGACCCAGCAGTGAGGGCAGTTCGGCGGCGGTGGCGGCCCAGCTGGCGCTGCCGGTGGTGCTGGTGGTGGAAGCCTCTCGGCAGGCGGGCTCCCTGGCGGCCCTGGTGCGGGGCTTCCGCGACCATGGCCCGCCGCCGGTGACCCTGGCCGGCGTGGTGCTCAACCGGGTGGGCAGCGAACGCCACCACGCCCTGCTGAGCGAAGCGCTGGAGAGCATCGCCGTGCCGCTGCTGGGGGTGCTGCCCCACCACCCGAGCCTGGAGCTGCCGTCGCGCCACCTGGGACTGCTGCCGCCTGGGGAGCTTCACGATTTGGAGCAGCGCCAGGAGCAATGGGCTGAGCTGGCCGCCCGCCACCTCGATCTTGCGCGCCTGGAGCCGCTGCTGGCGCCGCCCAACCCCCAGGCCGGCGCCGAAGATCCAATCCACTGGTGCCTGAGCCAGCACCGCCCCAGCCCACCCGAGCAGGCACCGGAGCAGGGGCCAGAGCAGGGGCCAGAGCAGGCGCCGCTGCCGGTGGCGATCGCCAGCGACGCGGCCTTCCACTTCCGCTATCCCGAAGCCGGCGAGCTGCTAGCGGCGGTGGGGCTGGAGCCGGTGGCCTGGAGCCCCCTGGCCGATGAAGCCCTGCCGGTGGGCTGCCGGGCGGTGCTGCTGCCCGGGGGCTATCCCGAGCTCCATGCCGCCCAGCTGGCGGCCAGCCGCCGCAGCCTGGGCGAGCTGGCCCGGGCGGCGGCGGCTGGATTGCCGCTGGTGGCCGAATGCGGCGGCCTGCTGCTGCTGGGCGAGCAGCTGGCCGATGGCGACGGGATGCTGCAGCCGATGGCGGGGGTGCTGCCCTTCCGGGCCCGCAAAGGGGCGCTTAGCCTCGGCTACCGCGAGGTCAAGGCCACGACCAGCGGGCTGCTGGTGCGGCCCGGAGAGCACTTCTGCGGCCATGAATTCCACCGCTGGCAGCTCGAATCTGTGGCCAGCACCGGCGGGCTGTGGCAGCTTGAAGGTTGGGGGACGCCAACCCGGAGCGAAGGATGGACAGCGCCGAACGTGCACGCCAGCTGGCTGCATCTCCACTGGGCTGGATGCCCGGTGATTCCCTCTCGCCTGGCCGCCGCAGCCGGGCGCGCCGCGCCGCTGCCGACGAGCGCCGCTTCATCCAACCCCACGAGCCCAAGCCCCAGATTCAGCAGGAACGCTGGCAGCTGATCGTGAGCGGCCAGGTGCAGGGGGTGGGCTACCGCGCCGCCTGCTGCACCCGGGCCAGGGATCTTGGCCTGAGCGGCTGGGTGCGCAACCGCCCCGATGGCTCGGTGGAGATTGAAGCGGAGGGTTCGCCCCAGGAGCTCACCGAACTGCGCATCTGGTGCGAGAAGGGTCCGGTGCTAGCGATGGTCAACAGCGTCGCCTCCAACCAGGTGCCGGCCACCGGCGCCGACTGGTTTGAGGTGCAGCGCTGATGCGTGGTGGCGAGGGGTGCCAAACGCGTGAATGACTGTGTTGAACAACCTGTTGCACAACCTGAGATCACCGGTGTGAACACTCCTCCCCAGCTCGAGCTGTGGCTGCTGCGCCACGGCGCCACCGAATGGGCCCTCAGTGGGCGCCACACGGGACAGACCGACCTGCCCCTGCTGCCGGAAGGGGAGGCGGAGGCCCGGGCCCTGGCACCGATGCTGGCCCGGCAGCGCTTTGCTGCCGTGCTGGTGAGCCCGCTGCAGCGGGCGCGGCGCACCGCCGAGCTGGCCGGCCTGGGGGCGCAGGCCCGCATCTGCCCCGACCTGCAGGAATGGGACTACGGCCGCTACGAGGGCATCACCACCGCCACGATCCGCGAGCAGGTGCCCGGCTGGACCGTGTGGAGCCACGGCTGCCCCGACGGCGAAAGCTGCCCCCAGGTGGAGGAGCGCTGCCAACGGGTGATCGCCTTAGCTGAATCACTGGCCGCCCCCCAGGCCCCGGCGGTGGCCCTGGTGGCCCACGGCCATATCCTGCGCAGCCTCGCGGGCACCTGGCTGGGGCTCGGAGCGGCCAGCGGGGCGCTGCTGAATCTGAACACCGCCACCGTCTCAGTGCTCGGCCATGAACGGGAGCGGCGCACGGTGGTGCGCTGGAATGCCCCGGTCGTGCCCGCCACGTCATGACTGATCGAAATGACTGATCCACATGGCTGATCCACAGACCGCTGCCAACGGCCTGAGCGCCCTGCTGGGGGAGCTGGCGGCCTTCGGGCTGGCGATCGGCTTCTCGCCGCTGCACATCGGCCTGCTGCTGCTGCTGCTGCTCGGCCCCAAACCCCTGCAGCGCGGCGGCTGGTTTGTGGCGGGCTGGCTGGCCACGGCGGCCCTGGCGGTAACGCTGCTGCTCACCGTGGGCCACGGTCTGCTGCTGACGATGGACAAAGGCACCAGCCACCGCACTGGCCTCGACCTGCTGGCGGCCGGCGCCCTGCTGGGGCTCGGCCTCAAGGAGCTGCTGACCAAGGAGGAGGAGGGGGCTGCTCCACCGGGCTGGACACGCAAGTTGGATCAGTTCTGCGCCATGCCCCTGCCGCTGCTGCTGGCAATCAGCGCGGCCCTTGAGGTGGCCAGCCCCGACGATCTGTTTCTGTTTGCCAAAACTGCCGGCAGCCTGCTGGCGGCAAACCTGGGCCGGGGCACGGAGGTGCTGGCCACCGGCGTGTTCAGCCTGGTGAGCGCCAGCCTCCTGCTAGTGCCGCTGCTGGCCCTGCTACTGGCCGGCCCGGAGCGGATCCTGCCGCTGCTGGAGCGGGGCAAGCAGTGGTTGTTTGCCAAGGGCGACCTGCTGGTGGGCCTGGTGAGCGTGGCCCTCGCCGTCTACCTGGGCTGGCAGGGCATCGAGGGCCTCATGCTGGCCTAGCCCGAAGCTGGCCTGATCAGAGATCGGCCTGGAGCCACTGGCTCCAGAGCTGCTGCTCGGCAAGGGCGCCGGGGCCGACGGCCGGCGGCCCGGCCTGGAGCGTCACCGCCTGGCTGGCGCGGCTCACCGCCACGTACACCAGCTGGCGGCGCAGCACCGGGTCGCTGGGCCAGAACACATCGGCATCGACGAACACCTCAGCAAAGGTGCTGCCCTGGCTGCGGTGCACGGTGAGAACGGCGGCCGGACCGAGGGAGGCAAAGGCGTCCCGCACCAGGAAAAAGCGGCGCCACAGGCCCTTACCCTCCTGCTTGCCGGCATCCCTGGCCCGTTGACGCAGGCGGGCCAACACCGCCTCGAGGGCGCTCCGGGCCGCCGAGCCCAGGGGCGGCAGCAGCCTCAGGCTCAGCTGGCTGTCGCCGGCCTCCACCCGGGCCGTGAGGGTGTCGATCACCGCCGCATCAGCCACGCCGAAATCGGCCAGGTCGCAGCGCTCGGGGATGACATCGCGCACCACCAGCTCCCGGTTGGAGCCCAGCAGCATGTCGGGCTCCTCGGCGGCGTCCTCACCCTCGCGGCAGGCGGGGGCCATCACGGCAGCGCGGGTGATCAGCACCTCGCCGGGCAGCACCGGCAGCTGGTCGGCCATCTCGCCGTGCAGGGCGCGGCGGGCGATCGGCACCAGCTGCTCGAGGGAGCGGTTTGTGTAGCAGAGGATGCGGGCCAGGTCTGGGTTGTCGGTGTCGGCGCTGCGGCGCAGGGCGGCCTGGGCGGCCTCGAGCCACTCACGCCGCTCCAGCAGGGCCACCTGACCGGCGGCGGTGCGGATCGGCGGCAGCGGCGGCGGCCGGCGGCAGGGCAGATCCCCCTGGCGCAGGCCCGAGGCCAGGCGCAGCACCGGCCCCTGGTGGCGCACCACCTGGCGCAGTTCGGCCCGGCAGGCCCGGCCCAGGCTGAACACCGGGCTCTCGGGCTCCCCCACGGGCGGCAGCTGGGCCGGATCGCCCACAAACACCAACCGGGTGCGGAAGGGGTGGGCGCAGCGCAGGCTGATCTCCAGCAGGGTGGAATCCACCATCGAAGCCTCATCGATCAGCACCAGACCCAGGTGCTCGAGGGCCATGGCGGTCTGCTCGGTCTCCTCGCAGCGTTCGATGTCGCGCTGGCGCTTGAGCTTGAGGCGCAGCAGCCGGTGGATGGTGGAGGGAAACCAGGTGGGCGCCAGGCCCGCCAGGGCCAGGTGGGAGCGCAGCACGCCCACGGCCTTGTGGGTGGGGGCGACGACGGTCCAGCAGAGGCCGGTGGCCTCCACCTGGGCCAGAAAGCGCATCGACAAAAAGGTTTTGCCGGTGCCGGCGTAGCCGCTCAACACAAACGGCGTGCCGTCAACCGGGGCGGCCAGCCAGTCGGCAAAGGCAGCGGCCGCGGCCTGCTGATCGGCGGTGAGGGCCGCGGAGGGGCCCGATGCTGCGGCGTCAGCCAACCGCGTCAACCAACCGCGGTGAACCAGCCCAGCCCCTGGGCCAGATGCAGCGGAGAACCCAGCAGCACCAGCCCGGGCAGTGCCACCAGCGGCCCCATCAGCGCACCGATGAGCACCTCCAACCGGGTGTGGCCGAGGTTTTCCTTGAGGGGCTTGGGGGTGTCACCCATCGCATTCACCCGGGCGGCAGTGAGGCCGGCGGCGCGGCGCACTCCGGAGGCGTCGTAGAGCACCACGAAACAGAGCACGGCCGCCAGGGCAAACAGGGGTCCGTCAAACCCCTGCACCCAGCCGAGGGCGGCGGTGGTGCCGGTGAGCAGGGCCGAGTGGCTCGATGGCATGCCGCCGGTTTCCACCAGCACCCGCGGATTCCAACGGCGGTGCACCACCAGCTCAATCACCAGCTTGGAGAGCTGGGCCACGCCGCAGGCCGCCAGCCCCCACCACATCACGCCGTTGTCGAAGATCCCAGCAAGGGGGGCGCTCATCGGTCGCGGCTCGTGATGTAGTCGGCCAGGGCCAACAGGGGCGCGGCACTGGCGTGCCAGGGGGCCAGGGCCGCCTTGGCCTCGGCCACCAGGGCATCGGCCCGCTGGCGCGATTCCTCCAGGCCGAGGAGCTTGGGGTAGGTGGTCTTGTCGGCGGCGAGGTCCTTGCCGGCGGTCTTGCCCAACACCTCGCTGCTGGCGGTGACATCGAGGATGTCGTCGATGATCTGGAAGGCCAGTCCGATGCCGCGGGCGTAGGTGCGCAGGGCCGCCAGCAGGTCGTCGGAAGCGCCGGCGATCAGGGCACCGGTGAGCACGCAGGCACTCAACAGCGCACCGGTTTTGTGCAGGTGGATGTATTCGAGGGTGTCGAGATCGACGCTCTTGCCCTCGCACTCCAGATCCACCACCTGGCCGCCCACCAGACCGGGGGCACCAGAGGCCAGGCTCAGCTCACCCACCACCGCCAGCAGCCGCTCAGCCGGCACGCCGGGGCTACGCAACGCCACCATCTCGAAGGCGCGGGTAAGCAGGGCGTCGCCAGCCAAGATCGCGTTGGCCTCGCCGTACACCTTGTGGTTAGTGGGGCTGCCGCGGCGCAGATCGTCGTTGTCCATGGCGGGCAGGTCGTCGTGGATCAACGACATGGTGTGCACCATCTCCAGCGCCACCGCCGTGGGCATCGCCAGATCGCTCTCGCCGCCCGCCAGCTCACAGGCCGCCAGGCAGAGGATCGGCCGCAGCCGCTTGCCGCCGGCCAGTAGCGAGTAGCGCATCGCCTCCCGCAGCGATTCGGGGCGCTCCGGCCCGAGGGAGCCGTCCAGGGCCGCCTCAACCCGTAGGCGGCTCGCCTCCAGATAGGCGGCGAAATCAAAGGAGGTGGATACCGCCGCGGTCATGGGGGCTGGGCCTCTGGCCATTCCTGGCGGGATTCTCTCAGGCGAACCGCCGGCCCAGCGCTGGCGGGTGTTTGTTGCAGAGCGATTTGGATGTGTGAAACAGAACGTTCAACAACGCGCGAGGCACCAACGCGCAACGACCCGGCGGCCCGTCAGGACATCAGCTCAGGGCACCAGATCAGGGCACCAGATCGCCGAGGCCGTGGTCGACGCCGGCGCGGCGGCACCAGGCCACCACGGTGTTGACCAGCAGCATGGTGACGGTCATGGGGCCAACGCCACCGGGCACCGGGCTGATGGCGCTGGCGATCGGCTCCACCTCCTCGAAGCGCACGTCGCCGCAGAGGCCGCTCTCGGTGCGGTGAATGCCCACATCCACCACCACGGCACCAGATTTCACGTGCTCAGCGCCGATCATGCGCGGCCGGCCGGCGGCCACCACCAGCACATCGGCCTGGCGGGTGAGGGCAGCCAGATCGGTGGTGCGTGAGTGGGCCACCGAAACGGTGGCATCGGCGGCCTGGAGCATCAGCGCCATCGGCTGGCCCACCAGGATGCTGCGGCCCACCACCACCGCGCGCTGGCCGGAGAGCGTCACCCCCTGGCGGGCCAACAGCGCCATCACGCCGGCGGGGGTGCAGCTGCGCGGGCCGGGTTCGCCCTTGAGCAAGCGGCCCAGGTTGAGGGTGTGCAGCCCATCGGCATCCTTCTCCGGATCGATCGCCAGCAGCAGCGGCGCCTCATCGAGGCCGTCCGGCAAGGGCAGCTGCAGCAGGATGCCGTCGCAGGCGGGGTCGGCGTTGAGCCGCTGCACGGCCGCCAACACCTCTGCTGCCGGCGTGCCGGCCGGCAGATGGGCGCCCAGGCTGGTGATGCCCACCCGGGCGCAGGCCTTCTCTTTGTTGGCCACGTACACGCCGCTGGCGGGGTCGTCGCCCACCCGCAGCACCGCCAGGCCGGGCGGGCGCCCCACCACGGGGAGATGCTCGGCGATCACCGCCTGGAGCCGGGCTTCTATCTCGCCGGCCAGCTGGCGGCCGTCCAGACGGAGGGCCATGGAGCAAATCGAGGCTGCGCAACACCAGCTTGCAATCCCGCCCGCAGGCAGGCCCGCTAGCGTTTTGGAATGGTGTTAAGGCAGCTGCGATCCCTGTGGCGGAAGCTGCTGCGGCTGGAACGCCCGCGGCAGCCCCCCGGCATCTGGCGCAGCCGCGACACGGCCTCGGTGCTGCTGGTGTGCGCCCTGGTGGCGCTGGTGGCCAGTTGGCCCTGGCTGGTGGAGCCCAACCTGCGCCCCGGCATGAGCGCTCCCTTCACGGCTCGAGCACCGAAGGCAGCCCGGGTGGTGGACAGCACGGCCCTGGAGGAGCGGCGTCAGGAGATGGTGCCGCGCACCACCGTGCAGGTGGTGGACCAGCAGACCAACCAGCTGCTCCGGCAACAACTGGAGAGGGGCCTGCAGGCGGTGGAACAGCAGGCCAACGCGGAGCAGCCGCGGGTGGAGCCAGTGGCGATCACCGCCGAGGAGCGAGCCTGGCTGAAAACCGTGGGACCGGCTGAGCTCACCGCCTGGGGGCGGGAGGTGCGTCAGGCCCAGCTGCGCATGCTCAGCCAGGGGGTGGCCCCCGGCCTAGCCGAAGGGCAACTGCTGCAAGCCGCCACCCTGCAGCTGGAGCCGCTGGCGTCGGTGCCGCGGGGCCTGGGGGCCCGGTTGCTGACCAATGCACTGCAGGGGCACTCCAACCTGCGCAGTGATCCGGGGCTGAGCCAACGGCGCATTGAGGCGCTGATCACCCAGCAGGGCATCCCCACGATCGTGGTGGAGCAGGGCGATCTGATCACCCGCCAAGGGGAGACGATCAGCCCCCAGGCCTTAGACGTGCTCGATTACTTCGGTTTGGTGAACCGCAGGCCCAGGCCGCTCACCTGGCTGGGCCATTTCCTCGAGGCTCTGGCGGTGGCGGGGGTGTTGGTGCTGGTGCTGCGGCGCTGGCGGGCCTGCCTGGAGCCGCGGCAGGCACTGCTGGCCCTCGGTGCCCTGCTGGTGATGCAGGGCTTCACCTTGTGGCTGGGGCCGCTGGCCAGCCCCCTGGTGCTGCTGGTGCCGCCGGCCCTGCTGCTGGCCCAGGGTCTGGGCACCCCCTGCGGCCTGGCCTGGCTGGCGGCGGGCACCTTGCTGTGGCCCCTACCGGTGACGGCCCTGACGGCCGTGCGGCTGCTGGTGGCAGCGGCGGTGGGCAGCGTGGCGGCGGTGGCGGCCGGACGGCAGCGCAGCCGGGCCGAACTGCTGCAGCTGGCGGTGCTGCTGCCGGGAGCGGGCCTGGCCGTGCAGTGGCTGCTGCTGCAATCCGTCCTGCGACCCAGTCAGGTGGATCTGCTCAGCGAAGCGCTGCTTCTGGGCGGGCTGCTGATGGCCGGGCTGCTGCTGGCGCCGCTGGTGGAAACCTTCTTCGGGCTGGTGACCCGGGCGCGGTTGATGGAACTGGCCGACCTGCAGCGGCCGCTGCTGCGGCGGCTATCGGTGGAGGCACCGGGCACCTTCGAGCACACCCTGATGATTGCCGGCCTGGCCGAGGAGGGAGCCCGGGCGATCCAGGCCGACATCGACCTGGTGCGCACCGGGGCGCTGTATCACGACGTGGGCAAACTGCACGGCCCCCAGTGGTTCATCGAGAACCAGGGCGAGGGCAGCAACCCCCACGACGCCCTCAACGACCCCTTCGCCAGTGCCGCGATCCTGCAGGCCCATGTGGACGAGGGGCTGAAACTGGCTCGCCGCTACCGGCTGCCGCGGCCCCTGGCCGACTTCATCCCCGAGCACCAGGGCACCTTGAAGATGGGCTACTTCCTGCACCAGGCGCGGGAGCGGGATCCGGCCATCGCCGAGGAGCAGTTTCGCTACCGGGGGCCGACGCCCCGCAGCCGCGAGACGGCGATCCTGATGCTGGCCGACGGCTGTGAGGCGGCCCTGCGCTCCCTGCCACCGGGCACCAGCGAAACGGAGGCCCAGCAGATGGTGCGCCGCATCGTGGAAGCCCGCCAGAACGACGGGCAATTGGCCGAAAGCGGCATCGGCCGGGCCGAGCTGGAGTTGCTGATCCGGGCCTTTGTGCGGGTGTGGAAGCGGATGCGTCACCGCCGCATCCCCTACCCCATCCCAGCCCGCAAGGCTTTTAGCGCCTAGCGCGCAGCTTGCGCTCCAGCACGATGCCGGCGGGCACCAAGGTGATCAGGTTGGCAGCGATCAGGGGGCCATCGCCGGTGCAGACGCCGTAGACGGCCCACAGGGCGATGCCGGCGGTGAAAAGGCCATACATGCGCAGGGAGATGCCGCTGGTATCGCCGCTGCGCAGGGTTTTGAGGGCCTGGGGGAAGAAGCTCACGGTGGTGAGCAGGGCCGCGACATAGCCCAGGGCACGCACGGCAGGAGGCACCAGGGGGGCGGCCATGGGCTGCAGCGCAGAGTGTGGCCAGCATGGTGGACAGGCCCCGATCCTGCACCTGCCGCCATGACGCCGCTCAGCTTCCGCGAGCTCCAGGCCCAGCTGCAGCCGGAGTGGAGCCGGGTCAACCAGGCCCAGGGGCCCGATATGGACGTGCTGATGGTGCCGTCGCTGTCGATGGACCAGAGCCAGATCGACCTGGTGACGGGCGCCCACCACTACGAGGAGCGCCAGTTGTTTTCGCTGATCCGGCTGCGGGATCCGGGGGTGCGCATGGTGTATGCCACCAGCAAACCGCTGGGGGAGCTGGTGGTGGATGCGGTGCTGGAGCTGCTGCCGGGGGTGCCCACCTCCCACGCCCGGCGGCGGCTGCACCTGGTCGACACCGACGACGCCTCCAACCGGCCCCTTACCGCCAAGCTGCTGGAGCGGCCGGCCCTGCTGGCGCGGATCAGCGAGCTGCTGCGGCCGGGGCGCAGCTTCATCAATTGCTTCGTGGTGAGCGACCTGGAGCGCCAGCTCTCGGAGCGGCTGCAGGTGCCGCTGCTGGGCACCGATCCGGCCCTGGGCTACTGGGGCAGCAAGGCGGGCAGCCGCGAGCTGTTCGCCCGCTGCGGCGTGCCCCATCCGCCCGGCTCGCCCCTCACCCACAGCCTCGACGACCTCACCGAAGCCACCGCCGAGCTCTGGGAAGCCCATCCCGAGCTGCGCCAATGCGTGGTGAAGCTCAATGAGGGTTTCAGCGGCGAAGGCAACGCGCCGCTGGCGCTGGAGCCGCTGCAGCTGGAGGAGTGCAGCGGTGCCGAACGCCGCCGGCGGTTGCGCCAGGCCCTGGAGGCGCTGCCGATGCCATCACCCGGCTGGAAGGAGCAGCTGGGACCCCAGGGAGCGCTGGTGGAGGCTTGGCTGGAAGGCGGTGAGGAGCTCTGCTCACCGAGCGTGCAGGGCACGATTCATCCCGGCACAGCCGGCCAAGTAGAGGTGCTCTCGAGCCATGAGCAGGTGCTGGGCGGCGCCAGCGGCCAGACCTACCTGGGCTGCAGCTTCCCGGCGGCCGAGCCCTACCGGCTGGCGCTGATGCGCCACGGCCAGGCGGTGGGGGAGGCGCTGGCGGCAGAGGGGGCGCTGGAGCGCTACGCGGTGGATTTCATCGCCCGGCGCTTCAACGACCGCTGGGACCTGCAGGCGATCGAGGTGAACCTGCGCCAGGGGGGCACAACCCACCCCTACATGGCCCTCAGCGCCATCACCAGCGGCGCCCTGGATCCGGCCAGCGGGCTCTACCGCGCCCCCAGCGGCCAAGCACTGCACTACAAGGCCACCGACAACCTCACCGCCCCCCACCTGCGCGGGCTGCTGCCGGTGGACCTGATCGACATCGTGGCCGAGGCCGGGCTGCATTTCGACCCGGCCCAGCTGCGCGGCAGCGTGTTTCACCTGCTGGGCTGCCTGTCGGAATACGGCAAGCTCGGCATGACCTGCATCGGCCGCAGCACCGAGGAAGCCGAAGAGGTGTATGCCGCCACCGAAGCCGAACTGCTGCAAGCGGCCCGGCGGCTCGGCCACTGATCCGGCTCGGCCACTGATTTGGCTTGACAGGCGCCGCGCCATCCAGTTGGTTGGAAGCGGTTGTCGATCCCCCAATGCAGCGGACGGAGGCCTGCTCCATCCTTCGCCAGAGCACCCAGGCCAGCACCTTGGTGGTGGTCGCTGCGGCGACCCTGCTACTGCTGGGCTGCAACGGGTTCGGGTGGGGTGAGGCTGAGCGCCAGCGGGCGGCGGCGGCGGCACGGCAACAGCAGCTGGATGGCCTGGTGAGCCGGTGCCGCCAGCAACAACCGGCGGTGCAGAAGCTCGTGCTGGAGCACGATCGCAGCGTCGCCGCGCTCAGCCAGCTGAACCAGCAGCGCTTTGTGCCCTTGGCGCGGCCGGCGGCGCCCGATCCGGCGGTGATGGACCGCTTCACCCGCGAGGACCAGGAGCTGGAGCAGGAGCGTTATGCCCAGGCCCTGGCCCGCTGGCGGGAGGCCGATGGGGCAGAAAGGCGCCGCTGGGAAGCCGGGCAGGAGGCGCGGCGCCAGGAGCTGACGGCCCGCCAGAGCGAGGCACGCGAGGCGCTCGCCAAACTCGATGTGGCGGCCACGGAGGCTGCTCGCGCCGCCTGGAGCGGTTGCGATCGGTCCCAGCTCTCAGCCTTCAGTTGAGCCAAAGGAGGTCGGACTGGAGCTCTTGGGCCATGCGGCTCGAACCGCTAAACAGCTGCTCAAGTTCGGCGGGGGTGAGCACCAAGGCATCACAGCTGAGCGGCAGACGCTCAAGCGGCCAGTCGCAGAGGCGCCGGTGCTGGGGACCATCGACGGCTTCATCGATCAGCAGCAGATCCAGATCACTGCCCACCGAAGCGGTGCCCCGGCCATAGCTGCCGAACACATCAATCCGCCGCAGGCTCGGCCGCAGACGGCGCTGCTCATCTGCCCAGGCGCGCGCCTCGTGCAACACCTGCTCAGGCTGGGGCCAACGCAGCACAGATTGCGTCAACGAGCGCACGGGCATGGCTGAGGGCGTCTTGGCTTTGCAGCCGGCCGAGCGGTTCATCGGATGCTGTTCAACGCTTCATTTTGAGCCAACAAGCTCGCGGCCGCACTCGCCGAATGGCGCTACTTTCAATTCAGCTAATGCTGTCCCTTGAGCGACACACCCCGACGCTCCCGCCGGCCCCAACGCCGCCAGCTGTGCTGCCCGGCCCATCCGGAGCAACTGATTGAGGGCAACGGCAAGAAGTATTTCCTGCACCTGCTCACGATCGAGCAGCTGAAGGAAAGGGGCATGGCCGACAAGAGGGCCAAGCTGGTGATCCAGGCTTACCCGGTGCTGGTGCTGAGCAACGAGTGGCTGGAAGAGCTGTTTTGCCCGGCCTGCGGCAGCAGCCGCTGGTGCCATGTGATCAAGCACGACCGGGTGGAGCACACGGTGCGCTGGGCGCCGCGGGATCTGTGGGAGCAGGTGGCCCATGTGGATCCGGTGGTGGGCAACCCCACGGTGAGTGAATTCACGCGCAGGGAAGCGAGGCGCCACAACCAGAAACGAGCCGACGGCAAGCGGGTGTTTGACGCCGGCTGAGGCAACGCAGGGCTGCCCAGGCCAGTTTCTCGATCAGCTCCAGGCCGCTCTCGGCGCAGGGGTGGGGATTCTGGAATCAGGAATACTGGCTGAAGTCGAGCATGCCCTGAGCAGCTGGCTGGAGCTGCCCTGACCGCAGAAGAGCACTTCACCAACCGACAAACACAGGCGGGGCGGGATCCGCCAGCGAAGCCCATTCCCGGTCGGGACAATCAGGCGCCAACTCGCCCTAGGATCCGGCAATGATCCCGAACGGTAATTTCCAAAGAACCATGGCGTCTTTGCGTCTTTTTATTCCAGTACGGGACCAAGAGGGGCACCGGTTATGACGGCAATCCATGCCGTGCATGATCTGGGGGCCGCCTTGCGGGTGGCGCGCAAAACACTGCGGCTCACCCAGGCGGATCTTGCCCTGGCGGCTGGGGTGGGGTTGCGCTTTTTGGTGGAGCTGGAGGCTGGCAAACCAACAGTGCAGCTGGAGCGGGTATTGCGGGTGATCGACGCCCTGGGTGGAACCCTGCATCTGGACACGGAAAGCAGTGGCCAGTGAAATCACCACCAGCCTGGAGGTGTGGCTGCTCAACCAGCGGGCAGGCACGCTCTGGCTGAATGCCGGGGAGCTGCAATTTCAGTACTGCGCACTCTGGCTGGAGCAACCGCAGGCGATCGCGCTGTCGCAAAGCTTGCCGCTAAAGGCAGAGCCGTTTGGCGATCAGGCCTGCAGGCCATTTTTTGCTGGATTGCTGCCCGAGGGGCAACTCAGGCAGCGGATTGCCCAGCAGTGCCAGATCTCAAGGTCCAATGACTTCGGCCTGCTGGCCGCGATCGGTGGTGATTGCGCTGGTGCAGTGAGCCTGATAGCGGGCGATCAAGTCACTGAGACAGAAGCTGTGGAGTGGCTGGAGCAGGATCAGCTGATCGCCCTGCTCAATGACTTGCCCCAGCGTCCAATGCTGGCGCAGCGCGATGGTCTGCGGCTGTCGCTGGCTGGCGCCCAAGACAAGTTGCCGGTGGTGTTTAACGGGGCCCGCATCGGCTTACCCCTTGGCAGCACGCCCAGCACGCACATCCTCAAACCGGCCATTGCGGCAGTGGAAGGCAGCGTGCTCAACGAGGCGTTCTGCATGGCCTTGGGGCAAGCCATGGGGCTCCGGGTGGCTGACGCCGAGATCCTGACGGCCGGAGAGCGGCAGGTGTTGGTGGTGCATCGCTACGACCGAAGCCGCAGAGACGATGAGAGGTGGTTACGGCTGCATCAGGAAGACTTCTGCCAGGCGCTAGGCATTCCGCCCGAGCTGAAGTATCAGAATGAAGGGGGCCCTGATCTGAACGCCTGCTTTGGACTTTTGCGTAGAGCCACTAGACCCAGCGCTCCGCAAGTGATCCGTTTGCTGGATGCAGTGGTGTTCAACGCCCTAATCGGCAACAACGACGCCCACGCAAAGAACTTCTCATTGCTCTACACCGAAAGAACGCCAACGCTCGCGCCGCTCTACGACCTGCTGTCCACAGCGGTGTATCCCACGCTCACTGCAAAGATGGCGATGAAGCTGGGCAGCAAATATCTATTTGGTGAGGTGCAAGAACGCCATTGGGAACAATTTGCCAAGGCAACAGGTTTGTCGTGGGCGCAGACCAGAAAACGGGTGCTACGGATGGCTGCGCAACTTCCTTTGGTCGCCTTCCGCCTGCAAGCCGACGAGGCTTATCGAGATGAGGCACTGATCGGGGACATCGCCAACCTGATCGAGCAGCGCTGCGATCTGACCTTACGCCGATTCAACGCCTGAACTGTCCAGACCTCCGCTGAGCGAGCTGAGAAAGCAGGCGTAGCAGAGCCGATGTTCAGTGGCCAGACGCCTCAACAATCCATTCCAGCCGCTGTGATGGACCGAGGGAGAAGCTCGCCCGAATCGGAGCAGAGATCACGGTTTGCCCCCGGGCATGGGCGTGGGGATACACGCAGAAGGCACTAGGCTATTTAACAAATCGTTTAACAAAATCCAGGAGGTGATCGGCGTGCGGGTAGAGCCCGAGCTTGAGCACCAGTTGGATCAGCTTGCGCTCAGCATGGGAAAGAGCCGTAGCGCTTGTGTGCGTGAGGCGATCGCGCATTATGTACAGCGCTTTAGTAACAACGATGAAGCTCAACGTCAGTCGGCCTTGATTGCTGAACATAGCGGCACACTCAATTGGAGTGAGCAACTTCCGGACCGGCCTGATTGGACCGTATGACAGTGGCTCTACAACGGGGTCTGATCGTGACGATTACCATCTCTGGGGTGTACTCAGGCAAGCCAAGACCAGCCGTGGTGGGGATTCTGGAATCAGGAATACTGGCTGAAGTCGAGCATGCCCTGAGCAGCTGGCTGGAGCTGCCCTGACTAGTTAAGGGTGAGCATGCCGTTAGCCATCACCAGGCCATTCGGAGAGGTAGAGCTGGTGCCTGTGCTGGACAAAATTGCACTGAGCTTGCTGTTCTATAGCGGCCGTCGCCACGGCGGCAGCGATGCAAGGAAATCCTGCTTGCTGTGGTAGATCGACGGAAGCGGCTCCCAGGAGGTCGACATGGGCGTCATTGGCAAAAGAAGCTCTGAGACAACAGCCGTGAAGCGATGATCACCAGCTAATCGCTTCACCAGGCAAAGCGATTAGAGTGCGATGATGGCTTCATCCTGGATCTGGCAGCAGGCGGACTGGCCCCAGTTCCGCTGGGAGGACTCCGCTCTGGAGGCGCTGCTGGAGCAAGCCCGCGCTGCACGCCAGGAGCTGCTGAGCCGGCTGAAGACGCTGGAGCCCCCGCTCGATCGCGAAGCGATCTCCGCCTTGCTGGGCCGCGAGAGCCTGGGCACGGCCGCCATCGAAGGCGAGCTGCTCGATCCCGGCCAGGTGCGCTCCTCGATCGCGCGCCGGCTGCGCCTTCCCTTGGCCGAGGGGCAGCCGGCCGCCAGCGCCCAGGTGGAGGGCCTGCTGGATGTGTTACTGGAGGCCACCAGCAGCTTGGATGAGCCCCTCACCCTGGCCACGCTGAACCACTGGCACCACCGCCTGTTTGCCGCTGGCCCGGATGGCCTGCGCGCCATTCGGATCCGTGAGCTGCGCGATGAGGCGCCGATGCAGGTGCTCTCCGGCGCCATCGGCCGTGAGCGACTGCACTATGAGGCGCCGCCTCGAGACCAGCTCAAGGAGCAGCTGGAGACCTTCCTGGATTGGGTCGCCTCACCTCCAGCGCAGCTGGACGGGCTGTTGCGCGCGGGCCTGGCCCACCTCTGGTTCCTCACCCTCCACCCCTATGAAGACGGCAATGGCCGCTTAGCCCGTGCCATCACCGATCGGCTGCTCGCCCAGGACTGCAAGGCTCAGGCCCAACGGGCGCTACAAGGCCGCGCCTTGGCCCTCTCCGCCCAGATCCTGAGGGAGCGGCAGGGCTACTACATGGCACTGGAGCGCTGCCAACGGGGAGAGCTGGATGTCACGGATTGGCTGCGCTGGTTCCTGGAGCAGCTCACCGCAGCGGCGGCCACCAATGGCGCCGTGATCGATGCGGTGCGGCGCAAGGCCGCCTTCTGGTGGAGCCACCGCCACAGCGGCCTCAACAGCCGCCAGCAGAAACTGCTCAACCGGTTGCTAGATGCCGAACCGGAGGGGTTCACGGGCGGCATGACCCTGCGCAAGGCCATCGGCCTCACCAAGGTGAGCCGCGCCACAGCCTGGCGCGATCTGGCCGAGCTGGTGGAGCTGCGTGCGATCGAGCCGATCGGCGAGGGCCGCAGCCGCGCCTATCACCTCCGTTGGCCAGGTCTGTGACCGGTGGGAGCGATGTTGCAATGCACTTTCCAGACAACGTCTGTCGGGGCGCTTGATCGCTTGCTCGATCGCGTAGCGCTCCACGTCGACGTCGATCGTTGGATGCCAAACGGGCAAGCCCATCTGACGATCAACCGAGCCATTCCTGCGGAAGGTTGGCGATGGCACGAAACTCAAGATCCTTGTGCAGCAGGGTGGCGCCCACCTGCTGCGCGGCCGCCGCGCTCGTCTTCGTCTTTCCAGACGCGGTGGAGAACCTCCATCCGGCTGAGAAAGCAGGCGTAGCAGCGCCCTGGCTGCTCAAGCGCCTCTTCAACCCGTCCGGCACCGGCTTCGTCGTCGCGCAGGGTGAGTAGCGCCGATGTGTCGAGCAGGAGTAGCGATCCCATCTGGGAATCAATCCGTTTTGGCGGAAATCAGTGGCCAGACGCCCGCTCGGCCTGCCGCTCGGCTTCGCGATCAGCAAGCAAGCGCTGGCTGGAGCCACCACGGCGGCCCATGCCGCGAAAGGCTTTGACCGGCGATAGATCCACCGGCACCACCCGGATGGAGCCATCAGCCTCCACGGTCCATTCCAATCGCTTGGAGGGGCCCAGCGAAAGCCATCCCGGATGGGGGCAGGGATCACGGTCTGCCCGCGGCTGGTAATGGTGCTGCGCATAGAGGGCACCCCGGAGGGTGACTTACCAAATCCTATCCATGATCATTCACGCTGCCTCCTGCCCGTTGATGAACGTCGGCGACCTGGGCCCGCAGCCGGCCACAGCTATCGAACGCTTTGGCGAAAGAAATCCCGGCTTTAACGAAGCATGGCCCGTTGGAAGCGATTGTGGACACCATCACGACCCAGGCGTGCATGCCCTCGCAGCTGCAAGCGCCAATCACCCGTCTATGCGCAAAAAGGCATTCTTGAAGCAACGAAAAGCTGATGCCCGAGCCGATCCGTAGCTGTTTGTAGCCAACGCTGTCCTCCTATTGACGTGTGTTGAGGGGTGTCAGCGGCGCAGCATGAACCAGGAGGTCCGATCGCAGCCATGGCAGTGATGTGCGGTGGGTGAGGCGTTCAGCCCGCCCAGATCTCGGCCAGCTGCAACTGCAGGCCGGGGAACTCGGGGCCCGCTTGAAGCAACGCGATCTGCTCCAGGCGCTGCGATTCACCGCTGGCGGGCCACACCTCCACAGCCCGCTCATGGGGAATGAGCAACCAACCCAGACGGGCACCATTGCTTTGGTACGCATCCATCTTGCGGCGCAGAGCGGTGAGGCCACGCGGACCTTCGTCGGTGGGGCTGGCGAGCTCAACCACTAGGTCGGGGCAGAGGGGAGCAAAGCGTCGCTGCTGATCGGGCGTGAGGGCCTGCCAGCGCTCGAGGCGCACCAGCGAGGCATCCGGGCTCAGCAAGATCCATCGGGCAGGCGAAATCCCCCCGAACTTTCGAAGACCTTCCAGCCGCCTTATTGATCCGCCCACAGCAACAACCGCATCACCAACCGGCCGTTGCGGCCACTGGTTTCGCTGCCTGTTGGCGTCATCGCGATCACGGTTCCATTAGCAGCCAGCTCGAGCACCGCTTCGCGGTTCTCGGCACACACCAGCTCGAACTGCTCGGGCGTCAGCCGCAATGCTGCCGGTAGGCGCAGCGGCGCCAAGGCATCGAATGACGCACCAGATGCTGGAGAAACGGTGGTGAGCGTCATTGCCGCAGTTCGGCGGGCCTTTTCATGCTGTGGCGTCAGGCCTAAATCCATCAAGAAGGCCGCTTCAAGGCAAAACCGACGGCTCCTCCAAGAACCAACTGGAGAACCCGGCAATGGCACCGATCAACCAAACCGCACTTTTTTCAAGGCGGTGCCGTTGCCGGCGGTCGTCTGGATGTTCAGCGCTTCTCACCTGAACACAACCTGTGAGCTCAAGAAGCGTCTTGAAATCAGCGTTGGGGTCGCTCATTCAGATGCTGACCAGTGTTTCTCGCTGGTCGTTCTTTACGAACTGGAGGGTGGCACCAGCCTCTTCTCGCTCCTTCACCAACAAATACAACGCGAGAGCCCTGCGGAAAACATCGGTTTTTGTGAGTCCCTCGGAGGAGGCCAGCGACTCAAGGCGCTCGATCAGGCGATCAGGCAGGCGCACTTCCAATCGAGAGGCACTCATGGGCGGCACAGGAGGCATTACAGTTGCTATGAGAAAAACCAGGGTTTTTTCGGCAAAAGTACCCATACAAAGGCTTCGCCGCAGCCTGCACTGAGACAGCGGGCAAGACTCACCTCCCGGAATGGAACGTGGGTTGAGCCTGATCGTCAGGCCTTTTGCTGCTTCTCGATCAATTCCACGTCGTCGCCGAGGCCGCGGAAGTCGGCATCCATCGTGTGAAGCCGGGCCTGATGGGATCGGGCCGTGGCCAAGATGATGCTGTCGGCCATCGGCAGGCGATGGGCGTGGCTGAGCTGGGCCGCTGCGATCGCGAGCGTGCTGTCGAGATCCACCATAAGCCCTCTCTGCATGGCGGCGACCGCCTGGATGGCCTGGGCCTCGCTGTGCTCACGCAGCACCCACTTGAACACCTCAAGAATGCTGATCACCGGCACCACCAGGGTTGCCGCAGAGTCGAGCACGGCCACAAAGCGGCTGGCTTGGGGGCCATCGGTGAACACCTCAATCCACCCAGAGGAGTCAACCACCGCTGGCTGGACACTCACAGCCGGTCAGCCTCTCGCGCAAAGGTGTTTTCCCCATGCAGAAAACCTCGAAGGGCGACAGGGGGCTGGCTCGGCACCAACTCAATCCGCCCCGGCAGGGCGATCACCTGCAGCTGCTGACCGGGGCTCAAGCCAAATTGCTCGCGCACCCGCTTCGGGATGACGACCTGGTACTTGGGGGATACGGTTGCGAGATCCATAAATTTATCGTAGCCCAGATCGACGATCGATCAGAAGAACGACCCCTCCACAGGTCGGTCGCTTCGACGCCAATCTGCACGACGCTGCGCTCTGGGGACCAGGCTGGCGACAACATGATTGCCACTTTATGGTCATAAACGCATAATTTACCCACAACAAAAAGCAGCGAGCTGCAGCCTTGCGTTATTCACTCTCCGCTGCGCTGCCACTCGGGCACGAGCTGGGCCAGCAGCTCCAGGGCTGCGTTTGCATTTTGGCTGGCGATGGCCGCGTCGAGGGCATCGAGCTGGGGCCAGAGCTGCTCGGGGGGGAGGGCGGCTTCGCGGGCGCGATAGATGAGTGGATGGGCTGTGGATTCAGAACTGGCCTCGATCAGCAGTTCCTCGTAGAGCTTCTCGCCGGGGCGCAGGCCAGTGCAGCGAATCTCGATGTCGCCATCGGGGTGGTGGGAATCGCGCACGCGCAGGCCACTGAGGCGCACCATCTGGCGGGCGAGATCAAGGATCCGCACCGGCTCGCCCATGTCGAGCAGAAAGAGATCACCACCTTCCGCGAGGGCAGCAGCCTGGAGCACCAGCTGGGCGGCCTCGGGAATGGTCATGAAATAGCGAATGATCTCCGGGTGGGTGAGGGTGATGGGTCCACCGGCGGCGATCTGCTGACGAAACAGGGGCACCACCGAACCGGAAGAGCCGAGCACGTTGCCGAAGCGCACCATCGCGAAGCGGCTGGAGGCAGCCTGGCGGCTGGCCTGCTTGGCAAAGCCCTGCACCACCAGCTCGGCCACCCGCTTGCTGGCGCCCATCACGTTGGTGGGGCGCACGGCTTTGTCGGTGGAAATCAGCACCACCTGGCTCACCCCGCAGCGCTCGGCCGCCTGACACACCACGCGGGTGCTCTGCACGTTGTTGGCCAAGCCCGCCAGGGGATTGGCCTCCACCAGGGGCACGTGCTTGTAGGCGGCGGCGTGGAACACCACGTTCACGCCCTGCTCAGAGAAACAGCGCTGCACCAGGGCGGCATCGGCGGCATTGCCAAGCACGGGCACCAGGCGGAGCTCAGCGGGCAGGCGCTGCTGCAGCTCCTGGTGGATGGCGTAGAGAGCCGGCTCGCTGCGCTCGAGGAGCACCAGGGCCTTGGGGGAAAGCCGCAGGATCTGGCGGCAGAGCTCGGAGCCGATTGAGCCGCCGGCACCGGTGACGCACACCACAGCAGCGCGCACACCGGGACCGAGCAGCTGGGGATCGGGCGGCACGGCATCGCGACCCAGCAGTTCTTCGATCGCCACCGGGCGCAGGGTGTTGATACGGGCCCGGCCACTGGTGATCTCCTCCACCGAGGGCACCTGAAGAAGCGACGCACCGAGCTGCTGAATGTCTTGAACAATTTGACGGCGCTTGCTGCGGCTGAGGGAGGGGATGGCCAGCAGCACCTGGCTCACCTGGTGGCGGCTGATCAGCTCAGCCAGCAGCTGGGGAGGGTGGATCGTCACGCCATCGAGTTCGCGGCGCCAGAGCTCAGGGGCATCGTCGATGAAGGCCACCACCGTGTGGCTGCGGGCCAGGCGCAGGGCGGCGGCCAGCTGAGCCGCAGCTGCTCCGGCGCCGTAAATCACCACCGGCGACCGGTTGGTGCTGGGCGGCTGGCTGGCCTGCAGCAGCAGGTCGCGCAGCACAAGGCGCACCCCCCCGGTGAGGGCGGTGAGCAGCAGCCACAGCAGGGGCCAGCTGCTGCGGGGCGGCATCTGCACCGGCAGCAGGGTGCCGAGCAGATACACCAGCAGCACCAGGGCTGCATTGCGGGCTGCCACCGCATAGAAGGCGGTGCTGCTCACGTAGCGGGTGAGGCCGCGGTATTGGCCGCTGAAGGCGTAGACGCTGAGGCCCACAGCCCAGGTGGCCGGCAACAGCCAGAGGGTGCTCGATAAGGCCTCGCTGAAGGGATGGGCGGTGCGCAGCCAGAAGCTCAGCCAGATCGCCAGGGGGATCAGCAGCACATCGATGGTGCCGAGCAGCAGGCGGCGGCCCAGGGGGGGGGCAGCTTCATCAAGGCGCGACGCAGAGCCGCGGGGCTTTGCATGGTGCCGGCATTGCGGGGCTTGGCAGTGCTAGTCAACGGATTAATTAGCCGCACAGACTTGAAGCACTGCACAACACCGTATCGCTGAACTTTGGCTGCATAAATTTAAAACAGTAAGAGAATTGATGGGCACACCTCAGCCACGCCGGCAAGTGCAGCAGCTTGGGAGGAAACGAACGGAAAGCCATAAAAAAAGCCCCCGCCGCAATCGCGACAGGGGCTGAGAGGGTGGGTGATGGAAGGGCTACAACAGCCCACAGGCTGCGCGTTTGCGGTCAACAACCTGGGGAACCAGCCAGGCGCCTGCGTCCTAGTCGCCCGCTAGAGGCTGAGGTGCCTGCTCTGGCATCCATGCTTCCTTCACCGGCGGGGATATTAGGAGTCGAACTGGGGTGCCATTTGCTGCAGCCTGAAACTTATGAATCATTTCCTCCCGTAGGTCGCGTCGTGATCCGGGGCAATGGTGAGTAGCCGCATGTAATCACCCTCACGATGCGCTGTTGCCCTGCGTGAACGGCTAATCCGCAGAAAGTAGACGGCATCGATTCCAGCCGGTGGCTTGATGCTTGTGATCTTCTCCCACTTGATCCCTGGGTCGCGATAGAGCTGGTTCCAGGTGAGCTGGCGGATCTTGTTGAGGGTGTCGAGTGCCTCATGGCGCTCAGCCTTCTGCAGCGTGAGCAACTGCTCCTGAAACACCGGGTTGTTCAGATCCAGCCTGATGCAGCCTTCAGGCTTCATCACAGCCAAGGCGCGTCAGGGTTTCATCCAGATCGGCATCCGCTGGTGGGTGACTGGCGGACCAGACCATTGCAGCCTGCAGGGCTGCTGCGGCAGCGGGTTCGTGTAACCAGCGCTCATTGTCTGGAATCACTGTGGCGGTGCGAACGATCCAAACACCCGGCTCAGGCTCTTCCACCAGAACATGGCGGCCGGCGTACTGCTTGCCCAGCGAGATCTGGCCATTGCTGCCGACGAGCTTGATGGCGGGCGGATGGAGCGCGGAAGCCATGGCGAGCGAGGGCGACAGCATTCAGTACCGCGACTTTCGTGCGGCACCAATGGGGGGCCTGAGCGCCGCGGCAGGTCTAGGGGCCTCAAGCCATTCCCCCGTACTACTTGAGCAGTGAAATCACGGAGAGGCCCAGCCAGGTGCTGCACCAACTACACCCCACAATTCGCGCGTTTGCGGGCAACAACCTGGGGAGCCAGCCAAGCGCCGGTGCTGCCAGTGGCGCGCCAAAGGGTGAGGCGCAGAGCATCCCGAAGCAGCTTGCGGTGCTCGCTGGGGCTGGAGGTAGGCCAATCGGCCGGGCCAACGCGAATGCCCTGGCTGCCGATGGCAATGCGGGCAAGCACTACGGCGCGGGCGGTGTGATCGGGACCAGTGGCAATCCACACCCGGGCACTGCGGGGGGAGGGCTGGTGGCGCAACCAGTGGGCGAGGGCGGTGATCTGGGTGGCGGTGTCGTAGCCCTGCAGCAGCTCGGGCAGGGGCTGGAGCCGCATCAGGCCGGGTACTGCCAGCGGCATGGATCGCAGATCAAGTGCCGAAGGCCTTCAGGGTGCAGCGGATGTCCTTGAGCAACAGCACCAGATGGAGGGGATCCGTGGGTGAGCGCTGGAACTCTGGAATCAGATGCTCGTAGAACCCCCGGGCTTGCTCTGATTCGGCATGCACCAGCAACGCGCGACAGCCAATGGCATCGCTGATGCTGGCCACGCGTGTGATCACATCAGCCAGCAGGGCGGCTCCAAGACCTTGACCTTCATGGCGTTGATCCACCCCCAGGCGCGCCAGCAAGGCCACGGGCTGGGGATAGCGGCCGGCACCGCGGCGCAGCCGCTCAGGCAGATCGGCGATGGCCACGCTCGCCATGCACCAGGCGTAGTAGGCCACCACGGCCGGCTGATCGACGGGAGACACAACGAACACCCTGGTGGTGCCGGTTCCATGGGCCTGCCGGGCCATCTCCACCAGCCAGGCTGTTTGCGCCTGGGAGCGACATTGGAATCCGCCGAGCTGATGGCTGGCCGCCAGCAGCACCGGCGGCCGGTATCCACTCATGCCTGCGGCACAAAGGGTGAAGGCCGCTCCAACAAACGCTTCAGACCAGGCAGGACGCGGGCGGGGCAACTGTTGATCCGCTCCCATTCCTGTTGGGCAGCGGCATCGAGAACAAAGTGCTCACGATCAGCCAGCACTTGATGGGCTGCCAGGCGGCCTTGGCTGAGCAAAAAGGAACTGCGATCGGTGCTGAGAGCAGCAGCGGCCCGATCCAGCAGATCTCGATCGGCCTGACTGGCCCTCAACTCAATGCGGCTCGCCTTGAGCGGCCGGGAGGACGGAGGCGGGACTCGAACCATGGAACGCAGCGAGCAAGAAAACGTACGGACATTGTACGGCATCTGAAGCGCGGTGCTTGCCATCACGCTGCAAACCCACCGTATCCATCTAGCAGGGAAATCACATCTCGGACACGTTGGGTGTTGGGTCGCTGGGCTCGAGTTGGTGGCGGAGCTGGACGAGATTGCACTGAGCTTGGCGTTGAGCTCGGCGAGCCGTTCGTTCTCGCTCTCGATCAACGTTCAAGCGGCTTTCACGAGGCTGCAGGCCTACACCCCCTACACCCCACAATCCACCCGTTTACGGGCAGCAACCTCGGGAGCCAGCCAGGCGCCGGTGCTCCCAGTGGCCCGCCAAAGAGTGAGGCGCAGAGCATCCCGAAGAAGCTTGCGGCGTTCAGCGGAGCTGGGGGCAGGCAAATCGGCCGGGCCAACGCGAATGCCCTGACTGCCAAGGGCAATGCGGGCGAGGATCACGACGCGGGCCGTGTGATCGGGATCGGTGGCAATCCACACCCGGGCACTACGGGGCAAGGGCTGGTGGCGCAACCAGTGGACGAGCGCGGTGATCTGGGTGGCGGTGTCGTAGCGCGGCGCCAGCGGATCAGCAGGCGCTCCCCGGATCCTGCAGCAGTTGCCGCCGGTAACACTCGGCCTGGTTTAGCGGGTGGGCGTGCCATCGAGCACCACGATCAGTTCCCGCGGGCAGGTCCTGATCGGCCAGCCAGCGAGCTGGGGCTGGGGCTCGACACGATGGCGCGAGAGGGCTGGATCACGAGGGCGAACCGCCAGCGAGATCAGCGAGCTCGGTAGCAATCAGCTGCAGGAATCTCCTGTGGAGGGGGGTGGGGTCGAGCCAGACAAGTGCTCCCGCTCGAAGCGCTCGAGCCTGGAGTTGATCTGCGCGAGCCGCGCGTTCTCGCTCTTGAGCCGTTGCAGCCTCTGCTCGATCGCGTAGCGCTCCACGTCGACGTCGATCGTTGGATGCCAATTGAGCTTCTGCAACAGCCGTCGCCACGGCGGCAGCGATGCAAGGAATTCCTGCTTGCTGCGGTAGATCGAAGGAAGCGGCTCCAAGGATATCGACATGGTCGTAACTCGTGAGCAGGGTGATCAGGGCAAGGAGCAGGCCGGCAAACACCGTGATCCAGCCTTGACGGTCAAATCCCAAATCCACCGTAGCCAGCCCAAACCCTGCAAGCAAAATAGTACAGGCAAACTAGCGAAGCATCCGTGGAATCACGGGTTGTCCGCCGCCGGCCTACACCTCCTAAACCCCACAATCCGCCCGCTTGCAGGCAACAACCTGGGGAGCCAGCCAAGCGCCGGTGCTGCCGGTGGCGCGCCAGAGGGTGAGGCGCAGGACATCCCGAAGCGGCTTGCGGTGCTCGCTAGGAGCGTGTCGCACATAGATCAGGGCGCGGCCTCTCCACAGACGCCCTGAAATCTGCCCAGATCCAAGTGGCAGCAATGGATCTGGGCGAGAGAATGGGGCATGGTCAAGCCCAAGTCCTTCCGCCCCTGGAACCCCGAGCAGACGCTGCTCTTTCCGCCGTCACCAGTGGAGTGGCTGCCAGAGAACCACCTGGTGTTCTTCCTGCTGGATCTGGCCTCTGAGCTGGATCTTGAGGCGATCTACGCCGTTTACCGGCAGAAGGATCCCCGCGGAGAGAAGGTCTACGACCCGCGGATGATGGTGGTGTTGCTGCTGTACGCCTACTGCGTCGGGCTGCCCAGCTCCAGAAAGATCGAGAAGGCCTGCTGGGAGGACGTCGCCTTCCGGGTGCTCACCGGCAACCAAAAGCCTGACCACAGCCGAATCAGTGACTTCCGCCGACGGCACCTGGATGCCCTGGCTGGCCTGTTTGTTCAGGTGCTGCGGCTCTGCCAGAAGGCGGGTCTGGTGAGCCTTGGCCAGGTGGCTCTGGATGGCACCAAGATCCGCGCCAATGCCAGCAAGCACAAGGCCATGAGCCACGAGCGGATGCTGAAGTCCGAGCGGCAGCTGGAGGCTGAAATGCGGGCGCTGCTGCGCAAGGCCGAGATCATCGACGCCCAGGAGGACGGGCAGGTCGGCAAGGGCAAGCGGGGCGACGAACTCCCCGAGGAACTGCAGCGACGCTCCAGCCGGCTGGAGTGGATCCGCAAGGCCAAGGCGGAGCTGGAGGCCGAGGCTGCTGCTGCCAAAACGCGTCAAAGGCAAGCTGAGGCAGAAGCGGCTGAGCAGGAGGCGGAAGCAGCCGAGGCCAGTGGCGACGAACAGCACAGCAAGCGGGCGGCACGCCGCAGCCGTGGTGCGCGCAAGCGTGCAGATGATGCTCAGAAGTTGGCATTCGAGAAGGCCGAGGCCGCGGGCCCGGAGCTGAGCAGCGTTGCCGCTGCCGAGACCGATCGATTGGCGATGCCGCAGCGCACGCTCCCCACCGATGCAGCCGGCAACCCCAAACCGACCGCGCAGCGGAATCACCGCTGCGCGGAAGGCTTCGCCTACACCGACCCCGACAGCCACATCCTCAAAGGCGCTGACGGCTGGATCCAGGGCTACAACGCCCAAGCCGCCGTCGATGGCGACCACCAAGTGATCGTGGCCATCGGCGTCAGCAACCAGCCCAGCGATGCGGTGCACCTGCTGCCCATGCTGGAGCTCATCGAGGCCAACACCGGGCAGTTGCCAGATGCCTTGATCGCCGATGCCGGCTACTGCAGCACCGCCAACCTGGAAGCCTGTGAGGAGAAAGGGCTGCAGGCATACATCTCCACCAGCCGGCAGCAGCACGGCCAGAGGCCCAGGCCCTCACGGGGCCGAGCACCCAGAGATCTTGATGCCCGCGGACGGATGGAGCGGAAGCTCAGATCCAAAGCCGGCCAAGCGATCTATGCCCTGCGCAAGACGGTGGTTGAACCAGTATTTGGCCAGATCAAAGGGTCCAGAGGTCTGGATCGCTTCCGATTGAGGGGGCTGGAGAAGGTGAATGGGGAATGGGCGCTGATGGCCACCACCCACAACATCCTCAAGCTGTTCAGGGCAAGCGCGGCAGCGGCCTGAGGGCCTGATTCGCCAAAGCTGTGATCGGGTGTCCCTGAATCACAGAGGCTGATTCACCACTTCCTGGCCTCGGCCCAACGTGCGACACACTCCTAGGGCTGGGGGCAGGCAAATCGGCCGGGCCAACGCGAATGCCCTGACTGCCAAGGGCAATGCGGGCGAGGATCACGATGCGGGCCGTGTGATCGGGATCGGTGGCAATCCACACCCGGGCACTACGGGGCAAGGGCTGGTGGCGCAACCAGTGGACGAGCGCGGTGATCTGGTTGGCGGTGTCGTAGCGCGGCGGCAGCGGATCAGCAGGCGCTCCCCGGATCCTGCAGCAGTTGCCGCCGGTAACACTCGGCCTGGTTTAGCGGGTGGGCGTGCCATCGAGCACCACGATCAGTTCCCGCGGGCAGGTCCTGATCGGCCAGCCAGCGAGCTGGGGCTGGGGCTCGACACGATGGCGCGAGAAGGCTGGATCACGAGGGCGAACCGCCAGCGAGATCAGCGAGCTCGGTAGCAATCAGCTGCAGGAATCTCCTGTGGAGGGGGGTGGGATCGAGCCAGACAAGTGCTCCCGCTCGAAGCGCTCGAGCCTGGAGTTGGCTTGCTCGAGCCGCGCGATCTCGCTCTCGAGCTGTTTCATCCGCTTCTCGTGCTCGATCTTCCTGTTCTCGTGCTCGATCTTCCTGTTCTCGTGCTCGATCTTCCTGCGCTCGAATTCGATCTCGCGAATCTCGTATTCGACGACGGGATGCCAATTGAGCCTCGACAACCAGCGTCGCCAGCGAGGCAGCG
>NZ_JAGQCZ010000016.1:0-45664 GCF_024346435.1 Cyanobium sp. Alchichica 3B3-8F6
GCAGTGGAACCACTCCGATCCATCTCGAACTCGGTTGTGAAACGCTGCAGCGGCGACGATATTTGGGGGGCAGCCCCCTGAGAAAATAGCTCGATGCCAGGTAAAACCTTCATTCCATCTTCTGGTTAATCTGCTTTGGTTTCCTTTTGGAAGCCTGAAATCAGCGATCTCCCTTGAAGCAGAAAGCCACCCCCCTGGGTGGCTTTTTTGTTGGGCGTGTGCGCGCTTGTTGTGGTGGTTTGCTTAGGAGCGGTGGGCGTGTACCTGCAGCCAGTTGCCGTCGATGTGTTGCCACACGCGCGTTTCGCAGCAGCTGGCGGTGATGGGCACACCGTTGCTGAGCTTCTGAGTGAGGCGGGTGTAGCTCAAGA
Organism: Cyanobium sp. Alchichica 3B3-8F6; assembly: GCF_024346435.1. Taxonomy (NCBI): domain Bacteria; kingdom Bacillati; phylum Cyanobacteriota; class Cyanophyceae; order Synechococcales; family Prochlorococcaceae; genus Cyanobium; species Cyanobium sp. Alchichica 3B3-8F6. The sequence continues at coordinate 372 of NZ_JAGQCZ010000016.1, forward strand.
TGGCCGCATCGGGGCCGATCCAGCGGATGTGGGGCCTGGCCATGTTCACCTGCACCGGTGTGGCGCTCGCCTGGGGATCGCCGGGAAGCTCGAAGTAAAACTTGTGGAAGGGCAGGCCTTCGGCCAGCACGCCGTTGGTTTCTGCTTCGAAACAGGTGAGATCCGTGCTGCAGAGGCTGGCGTAGGTGTCCCAGTCGCCGCACGCCACGCTTTCGAGCAAAGTCTGGTTCAGGCTCAGAAGGGCTTGATCGAGGCTCTTGAGATTCGAACTCACGGGGTCAGCACCAGGTCGTTGAAGCTCACGATCCTCTCAAACGGCCCCGGGTCGCGTCCGGGGTTGCCCTCGCGATCGCTGAACACCACCTGCATGCCCGCGGCAGCGGCCGCCTGACATTCCGTTAGGGCATCGCTGACAAACAGCATCTGCTCAGGATCGACGCCGAGCTGAGCGGCGATGGTCGCGTAGCTCTCGGGCGCCTGTTTCGGGCCGATTCGAGTGTCGAACCAATGGCTGAACAGCGGCCGTAAATCGCCTGCATTGCTGTGGCCGTAGATCAAGCGCTGGGCGGCGACCGACCCGGAGGAATACACCGCCAACACCAGACCGGCCCCATGCCAGCGCCGCAGCGCGCCAGGCACATCGGCGAATAGTGGCCCTGTCAGGGCACCGCTTCGGTAGCCCTGCTCCCACACCAAGCCCTGGAGATCCTTGAGGGGGGTGAGTTTGCGATCGCGGCGGATCAACCACCGCAGGTAGGCCAACGTTCCTACCCCGCCCTGTTGCCGCAACGCTTGGGCCTCGGGGTCGGCGTCCTGCCGCCAGGCGGCTTCGACCTCATCCAGGAGGCTTCGCACCGCGAGGTCGTTGCGATGGCTGTCCAGAAACGCTTCGAGTTGTTCTGCCGCATAGGGAAACAGGGTGCTCGAGACAAAGCTCACGGGGCAGGTGGTGCCTTCGATGTCGAGCAGCACGTGTGTCACCCCCTGCCGACACACCTGGTTTCGGGGCGCTTGGCGCTGCTGCCGCGGCGCGCTTAAGGCCTCAAGCAGCAGCTGGCGCCAGTGCTGCTCCAGCAGAAATTCCAGGATCTCCAGATGGCGATGGGCCGTTGGCAGATCACGCCCCCAGGCATAGAGGCCATGGCCCGCGATGAGCAGCCCGTGGGGCGCCTGGCGCAGGTGGGGTTCGGCCTCGGCCCGCAGACGCTGCAGATCCTGGTTGTTGTCCAACACCGGAATTGCCACCGAGCTCTCGTGGGTGGTGATGCCCTCCAGACCCTTGAGCATTTCCAGGTCGTGCAGGCTCAGATGGGCAACGCCGCAATCGCCGCTGGGGGCGTAGTGCTGGGAGAGCAGCGTGCCGGCCTGGGAGTGCGTGTGCAGCACGGCACCGGCCCCGCAGGTTTCCACCAACGCCAAATGCAGCTGGGTTTCGGCGCTGGCCTTCCCCTCCCCCCGCACCACACCGCCGTGGGCATCCACCACGATCAACGCTTCCGGCGCCACGGAGCCCTTGTCGACACCGCTCGGTGCCATCAACAGCTGTAGGGGCTCGCGATCCAGCACGCAGCTGAAGTTGCCGCCCGTGCCGTCGCACCAGCCGCGGCGGTGGATCGTTGCCATGGTGGCGCTGAGTTGCTGCGCCAGGGCGGCGGTGCTGCCGGCTACGGGATCCACGCTCAACTGCAAGGAGCTCAATGCTGGCAGCTGGGGCACCAGTGGCTGCTGCGGCCGCCGAGCTTGTCGCGGCGAATGGGGGTGTGGCAACGGCGGCAGGGTTCGCCGCCCCGCCGATACACCCAGGCCACGCCGCCGTAATTGCCTTTGCTGCCGCTGAGGTCGCGAAAATCGCTGAAGGTGGTGCCCCCCGCACCGATGCTGGTTTCCAGCACCTCCACCAGGGCCTGGTGCAGCCCTTTCAGCCGCGACAGCGACAAGCGTCCACTGGGGGTGCTGGGCTGGATGCCAGCGGCAAACAACGACTCATCGGCGTAGATGTTGCCGACTCCTGCCACCAGAGACTGGTCCAACAGCGCGTTTTTGATCGGCCGGCTGGAGCCCCGCAGGCGCTCACGCAGGTAGGTGGCGCTGAAGGCCTCGCTGAACGGTTCCGGCCCCAATTTCTGCAGGCCGGTGATCACGCTCTCCACGGGCTCGCCTGGCGGCACCCACCACATCTGGCCGAAGCTGCGGGTGTCCACGAAGCGCAACTCCTGGCCCGCGGCATTGAACAGCTGCACCCGCGTGTGGGCGCAGGGCGGGCGCGGCGCATCGAGCCAAAGAAACTGGCCGGTCATGCGCAGGTGCACGCCCCAGGTGCCGGCGTCGCGTCCCCCGCGGCTGAGCTGCCCCATCAGGTATTTGCCGCGCCGCTCCCAGGCTCCAACTTCGGTGCCGCTCAGGGCAGCGGTGAAGGCGGCTGGCGATGCTGGGCTGGCGATGGCCCGCGCCCGCAGCACCTCCACCCGCTCGATCGTGAAGCCTCGGGTTTGGCTCTCCAGGCCGCGCCGCACGGTTTCCACTTCGGGGAGTTCAGGCATGGGCGCTGGCAGGGCGGGCAGAGCTGGGGACTCCTGCGAGCCCATTCGAAAGCCCGCACCACCAACGGTGGCACGGGCTGATCTGGCGCACGATTGGGATGTGGCGCGCCGCTTGAGGGAACAAGCCGGCCGGAGCTCAGGCCTTGTCGAGTTCGCTCTCGGCGAAATTGTTGGTGTTGATGCCGCCTTCAGAGCCGCTATAGCCGTTGTAGTTCACCTTCTCGAAGCGAACCACCACGGGGTAGCGGATGCCGGAGGTGTCGATTGAAGCGACGGTGCCGACTTCGTTGAACCAATAGGACTCGGGGCGCTTGATGCGCACCTTGTCGCCGCGGGAGATGGCCATCGCTGCGCTGTAGATCGGGTGGCTGCCACAGGGAAGATACCCGCGCGGGCGGGAGGCTTCATCGCCGGCGTCACGATTCGTCGCCCTTCCTGTGGGGGCCGCGAGCTGCCCCGTGGCACGATCGCGTCTTCAGCCGCGCGACCCCTTCCATGGCCATGGCCCCCACGGAGGTCCCAACGCCGCCGGTGCTGACGCTCGAGCTGCCCGATCCAGACAGCGACACCATCAGCACGATGGAGTTTCTGGCCCGCCTCGAGGAGGCCTGGGCCGTGTGCGATCGCTTCGACCTGCAGACCGAGATCTGGCGGGGGCGCATCCTGCGGGCTGTGCGAGACCGTGAAAAGCGCGGCGGCGAGGGGCGCGGCACCGGCTTTCTGCAATGGCTGCGCGAGCGCGAAATCAGCAAGACGCGGGCTTACACCCTCATCCAGTTGGCCGAGTCGGCCGACAGCCTGGTGGGCGACGGGATGCTGGAGGAAACCAGCGTCAACAACTTCTCCAAGCGCGCCTTTCTGGAGACGGCCCAGGCCGATCCGGAGGTGCAGCAAATGATCAGCGAGGCGGCCAACGAGGGTCAGCAGATCACCCGCAAGCAGGTGCGGCGTCTGAGTGATGAGTTCACCGCCGCCACCAGCCCGCTCCTGCCCGAGGAGATCCGCCAGCGCACCGCTGAAAACCTGCTGCCGCCGCGGGCTGTGGCTCCTTTGGTGAAGGAGCTGGCCAAGCTGCCCGAGGCCCAGCAGGAGGACCTGCGCCGGGTGTTGCGGGAGGAGCCGGAGCTGGAGCGGGTCAAGGATGTGACCAGCACGGCCCGCTGGCTCAGCAAAGCGGCGGAGGCGGCCCTGGCGGTGCGGGCCTTCCAGCAGGGGGAGCTGGATTTCGAGAAGGCCCTGCAGGAGGCCCAGCGGCTCGATGCCCTCGGCTTGTTGGCCGATGCGGTGGGTCAGGCCCAGGCCCTGGAGAGTGCCGTGCTGAAGCTGCACACCAGCTGGCGGCGGCTTGGTGGTCTGCAGGAGCGCCTCTGGGTGGAGAGCGGCAGCAGCACTCCCCATCTGCGGGAGCTGCTCACGGCTCTGCAATCGCTCAGCGGCAGCACCCTGCGGGTGTCGCTGGGGGAGCTGGCGGGTGGCAAGCGGGTGCGGCTGCAGCTGGTGGAGGAATCCCCCGACCAGCTGGACCCCCCGCCTCTTCCGTGAGCGCGGCGCCTCCCCTGCATCTGGTGGCCGCTATGGTCGGGTGCACTATGGGTAGGGCTCTTTTGTCTGGCTCCCTGCCCAGCGGCACAACTCGCAGCACGACTCGCAGCAGGCGCGTCGGCGAGCTGAGGTCTCTGGGGGATCCGCTGGAGCTGGCCCTGGAGCGTCATTTCGGTTGGTCGACGTTTCGGCCCGGCCAGCGCCCGGTGGTGGAGGCCCTGCTGGCTGGCCAGGACTGCCTGGCGGTGCTGCCCACCGGGGGCGGCAAATCGCTCTGTTATCAGCTGCCGGCCCTGGTGCGCGGCGGGTTGGTGCTGGTGATCTCACCCCTGGTTGCCCTGATGCAGGACCAGGTGAGCCAGCTGCAGCGCCGCGGCATCCCGGCGGCCTGTCTGCACGGCGGCCTGGCGTTGCCGGAGCGGCGGCAGTTGCTGCAGCGCCTGCGGGATCACAAGCTGCGCCTGCTCTATTTGGCGCCCGAGCGGCTCCAGGCGGAGGCCACCCGCCAGCTGCTCGACGACGTGCTCGAGAGCGGTCAGCTGGTGGCCCTGGCGGTGGATGAAGCCCACTGCATCAGCGCCTGGGGCCACGATTTCCGCCCCGACTACCGCCGCCTGGGGCAGTTGCGCGCCCAGTGCCCGGGGGTGCCCCTGGTGGCGCTCAGTGCCACCGCCGCCCCCCAGGTGCGGGCCGACATCATCCGTCTGCTGCAGCTGCGCCGGCCGCTGATCCAGGTGCGTTCGGCCCGCCGCACCAACCTGGTGTATGGCATGCAGCTGCGCCCGGCCGATCCTTTGCCCCTGGTGCTGGAGACCGTGACGGCCGCTCGCGGGGCTGTGCTGATCTACGCGCGCACGCGCCGCTCCGTGGAGCAGTGGGCCGCCCGACTCACGGCGGCTGGGCTGGAGGCGATTGCGTATCACGCCGGCATGGATCCCGAAAGCCGCCAGCTGGCTCTCGAGCACTTCCAGCACAAGCCCAGGCCGGTGTTGGTGGCCACCGTGGCCTTCGGGATGGGGGTGGATCGACCGGATGTGGGATTGGTGCTGCACCTGGATCTGCCGGCCAGTCCGGAGCGGTACCTGCAGGAATCGGGGCGGGCGGGGCGCGACGGCCTGCCGGCCCGTTGTTTGGTGCTCTACGACCCGGCCGATCGCACGAGCCTCGGCTGGGCCATCCGGGGGGGTGGATCCCAGCTGATGCCTGCTGCCGCCACGGCGGTGCAGCGCCAGCAGGACCAGCAGCGCCTGGAGCTGGCCCAGCAGCAACTGCGGCGGATGGAGGCCGTGGCGGAGGGCGAGGGCTGCCGGGAGCAGGCGCTCCTGCTGGCCGTGGGCGAGCTGGCCGCCGCCTGTGGCCGCTGTGACAACTGCCAGAGCCCACGGCGACGCCAGGATTGGTCGGTGGATGCGCTCACGGCGCTGGAGGCGCTTGAGGCCCGGCCGGGTCGGGATTTGCGCAGCCTGGCCGAAGAGCTGGCGGGTGCGGCGTCGGCCGAGCTGCGCCAGGAGCAGGAGGCCAGCTGGGGTTGGCTGCTGCGGCGCTTGGTGCAGGAGGAATTGCTCAGCGAGAGCGACGACGGCGCCCAGCGCCTCTACCTGCGGGCCTCGAGCCGGCGCTATTGCCGCCAGCCCTGGCCGTTGCACTGGGCCGCCTGAGGCGGCTGGGGATTCAGCTGGCCCGAGCCTTGCAGATGTCGCTGATCAGCTGTTCTTCGAAGTCGGTTTGGGGAGCATCCCAGCTCTTCCACTGCCCCGACTGGCTGGTGGCATTCAGCTTTCGGGCCCCACAGTTGACCGCCAGATAGACAGGCTTGCCGTCGCCGTTGAGGGTCGGGGCCACATAGCTACCGCCCATGGGCTGCCAATTGGCCCAGTCGACCTGGAGTGGGCCGTAGCTGCGCCAGTCGGGGCCCTGGGGCTTGCTGCTGCCGGCCTTGCTGGTAGTGCTCGGCCGCGGTGTTGTGGCGGCCCGGGTGGCGGTGCTCACCGGCTTGGTGGTGGCTGGCTTGGGGGTGGCCGTTTGGGGAGTGGCGGTGGTCGCGGCAACGGCTGTGGTGGCTGCAGTGGTTGCGGCGCCAGTGGTGGCTGCGGCGATGCGGCTGGTTGGCTGGGCCGTCGCCACGGCCTGGGCTGCGGCTGGCGCTGCGGCAGCGGGTTGGGGCGTGGTTTGCGCCGTGACCGTGGGCTGGGGGCGGGGTGTGGGCTGAACCGTCGGCTGCACTGTCGGCTGAACGGTCGGCTGCACCGTGGCCGTGGATTGGGCTGCCTGCGTCACGACCGGTTTGGGCTTGGGCTGGGCGACGGGTTTGGCTGCGGCTTTGACGGGTGCTTTCGCAGTGGCTTTGGGGGTGGCCTTGACCGGTGGTGGGGCTTGCAGTTTCAACCGGGTGCCGGAGACGACCAGATTGGGGTCGCTGATCTTGTTGATGGCCACCAGCTTTTCGACGGGCAGGCCGTAGCTGTCGGCGATGGTGGAGAGGCTTTCGCCGCTGCGCACCACGTGCTCCTGGGCGTTGCGTGGGGTGGCGCTGCTGCGGGCTGCCGGTGCCGAGGAGGGCCGACCGGGGATGGCCAGACGGGTTCCAGCCACCACCATGTTGGGGTTGCTGATCTGGTTGAGCTGGATCAGGCGCTCGGTGCTGGTGCCAAAGCGATCGGCGATTTCCGAGAGGGTTTCACCGCTTTTGATGGTGTACGGCGCCGTGGGCAAGGGGCGGGGTGCGGCTGCGCTGGCGCTGCTTCGGGCTCCGGGCACCACCAGCTTCTGGCCGGCTACCACCAGGTTGGGGTTGGTGATGCCGTTGGCCTGCATCAGCTGGGTGAGGCTGACGCCCTGACGGGCGGCGATTTCCGAGAGGGTTTCACCCGGCTGCACAGTGATGCTGCCGCTGCGGGCACCACCGCTGGCCGCTGCCGTGCTTCGGGCTCCTGGCAGCACCAGCTTCTGGCCGGCCACCACCAGATTGGGGTTGGTGATGCCGTTGGCTTGCATCAGCCGGGTGAGGCTGACCCCGTGGCGCTCGGCGATTTCCGAGAGGGTTTCGCCCGGCCTCACCACCACATTGGCCAAGGCCGCTGCGGGAGCCAGGCTGGGCAGGGGCAACACCACTGCTAGGGCCAGGGCGGCAAGGGAGCGACGCATCGGCACCACTGATAGATGCTGGAACGTTAAGGGGGCCGCCCGGGCCGATCCAGCCCCCGGATGACCTTCGGCGCATCAAAGGTTCTGATCGGCCCAGCGCGATCAGCGACTCCCGATCAGCCCAGCAACCGTTTCACCAGTCCCAGCTTGCCGGCATAGGGGGGGTAGCGGAAGGGCAGTTCCAGCCAGAAGGGCCGCCGCAGCACCGTGCGCTGGTGCGAGAAGGTGAGAAAGCCGGTGTGGCCGTGGTAGCTGCCCATGCCGCTCTCCCCCACGCCGCCAAAAGGCAGGGCGGCGGCGCCGGCTTGCAGCACCACGTCGTTGAAACACACCCCGCCGGAGCTGGTGGTGGCGAGGGTGCGCTCCTGGGCGCTGCGGTTGGGGCTGAACAGATACAGGGCCAGCGGCTTGGGCCTGCTGCGCACCTCCACGAGAGCCGCGTCGAGATCGGCCACCTGCTGCACCGGCAGGATCGGGCCGAACAGCTCCTCCTGCATCAGCGGATCGTCGCCGGAGGCCACGGCCACCACGGTGGGTTCGATCCGCCGCCGCGCGGCGTCGCTGCGTCCCCCCACCAGCACCTGGCCCTGCTGGCGCGCGCCCGCCAGCAGGGCCTCCAGCCGTTGGAACTGGGCGTCGCTGACGATGCAGCCGAGATCGTCGCTCGCCAGTGGATCGGCGCCGTAGAAGCGGGTCCATTCGGTGGCGATGGCGGCCACCAGTTCTCCCTGAAGGGGAGCCTGCACCAGCACGTGGTCGGGGGCGATGCAGGTTTGGCCGGCGTTGAGCCCCTTGCCCCAGGCCAGGCGCCGGGCGGTGGTGGCGATGTCGGCGTCGGCCAGCACGATCGCCGGGCTCTTGCCGCCGAGCTCCAGGGTGACGGGGGTGAGGTGGCGGGCTGCAGCGGCCATCACCAGTCGACCCACCCGGCCGCCACCGGTGAAGAAGATGTGGTCGAACTGCTCCTCAAGCAGCTTGGCGGCCACCGCCCCATCGCCGGTGACCACCTGCACCACCTCGGCGGGGAAAGCCGCCGGGATGGCGCGGGCCAGCAGCTCCGCGGTGCGAGGCGCGTGCTCGGATGGCTTGAGCACGGCGGCGTTGCCTGCCGCCAGAGCACTCACCAGGGGGTGCAGGCAGAGCTGGAAGGGGTAGTTCCAGGGGCCGATGATCAACACGCAGCCCAGGGGTTCGGCCTGCACCCAGGCTTGCCCCGGCCGCAGGGCCAGATCCAGCCCCATCGCCCGCGGGGCCATCCAGCCCTTCAGCTTCCGGCGGGTGAGAGCCAGCTCCTGGCGCACCGCGATCAGTTCGAAGGTGGCCTCGAGGGGAGGCTTGCCCAGGTCGGCGGCCAGGGCCTCAAGCACCTCCGCTTCATGCTGGCTGAGCAGTGCTGCCAGGCGATCGAGCTGCTCCAGGCGCCAGGCCAGGCTGCGGCTCAGCCCGGCACTGACCGGTGCCCGCATCGCCGCGATCGGAGTTGCCAGGAGCGGGGGGGAGGTCATGGCAGACATCAAGGGCATCCACCCTGGCAAATGGTCGGTGCTCCATGCGCAAAACATCGGTGCGCTACGCATCGGTGCGGAGCTGGCCGATGAGCTCCTGCAGTGCCGGTTGCTCCAGGTTGTCGTGCCGCAGCACGACGGCAGCGGGCCGCAGGGGTTGCGCTGCTCGGGTCAGCCCCACCACCACCCAGTCGCCGAAGGGGAAGGGTTGGCTGTGGTCGCTCCAGGTGGGGGCCAATCCATTCGGGTCGGCGAGGACGGCCAGATCCAGCACCCGCTCGCGCAGCAGTTCCAGGCTGCGCTCTTCTGCCAGCCATTCCTGCGGCAGGGGGCTGCCGAAATGGCCCAGCCGCTGCAGCTGACGGCTGCCCCTGGCCAGGCGCAGCAGCTGGGCGGTGTGGCGCAGGGATCGCAGAACAGCCTGGTTGGCATGGGCTCGGTAGCGGCCCTGGCTCTTGCGGAAGTCCAGCCCCAGCTGCTCGCTGGCATGGCGGTAGAGGCGCGAGACGGAACTCTGGTCGCAGTTGCTGAGGGTCGCCACGCGGCTGGTGCTGCCCGTGATCTCCAGCAGATCCAGGATCGGTACGCCGTCGATCAGGATGTCGCGCATACCGTCACAAGCATGTTTTTGTAGCGCTGCGACCGTATGAATTCGTGAGGCGCCCCGGCTTGTGGATTACCCGTTAGTGGGTAGGGCCGCCACTGGAACGATCAGCCACTGGAAAGATCAGCTGCACCGCGGCGCCTCCCAGGGGCGAGCGACCCACCACCACCTGGCCATGGTGGTTCTCCATGGTGGTCTGAACCACGAACAATCCCAGGCCGCTGCCGGTGGGCTTGCTGGTGGCTAGGGGCTCAAGGTCTGTCTCCGGCGCCTGGAAGCCCGGGCCGTTGTCCGCCACGGTCAGCACCACCGTGTCGGCATTGCGCCGAAGGCCCACCACCACCGTGGCCGGGGCGCCATCCACGCCGCCCCCCGCGCTCTCCAGGGCTTCCAGGGCGTTGCGCAGCAGGTTGACCACGGCGATCTGGATCTGGGCCGCATCGCCCATCACGGCCCAGCTCTGGTCCAACCCCTGGCGCTGCACCGTGACGCCGGCGGCCTTGAGGCTGGGTGCCGCGTAGAGCAGGGCATTGCGGGTCACGTGGGCCAGGTTGAGCAGCTGGTGGTGGGTTTGCACGTTGCGCAGCAGGCTGCGCATCTTCTCGATCGTCGCCACCACCGCATCGGCGTTGGCGGCGATGGCCCGCAGCGGTTCCTGCAGGGGTTGGGCCAGCGGAGCATCGCCCTGCTCCAGCAGCAGCTTGCTGTTGAGGAGCAGGGTGCTGAGGGGCAGGTTGATCTCATGGGCGACGGCGGCGGCCTGCAGGCTGCTTTTGAGCTTGTCCTGCAGCACCAGCACGGTTTGGGCGTCCTTGAGGCGTTCCCGCTCCATGGCCTCTGCCAGCTGCCGCCTGGCCTGGGTGAGTCGCTCCACCAGGGCGCCGAAGGCCTGGGATACCGCCTCGATTTCAATGGCGCTGCCGGCGGGCAACTTCGGGTCGAAAACCAGATCGGCTGTTGTGGGCGTCACCTGGGTGGCGGCCTCCCCACAACGCCGTCGCAACACCTCGAGCGGACCCAGCAGCCAGTCGCCCACCCGGATGGTCACGACCACCGCAGCGGCCACGGCGGCCAGGGAGAGCAGCAGGGCAATCAGGGCGAAGCGCTGGCTGGCCTGAACCGCCTGGTCGGACTGGTTGGCGGTGATCAGCAGCCAGTTGAGCCCTTCCCGTTGCCCCCAGGGATTGAGGTCGAGCAAGAACGTGTGGCCGTCTTGATCGGTGGTGTGGGGGCCGGTCTGCTCGGTTCGGGGCTGGAGGGAGCCGTTGCGGCCCTGGCGGAACAGGTTGCGGCTGGCGGCTTGCACCAGGGGATCGGGGAGTTGATCGATGCGGACCCGGCGGGTGGCGTCTCCCGTGCCGATGCTGGTGAAGGCTGGCCGGGAGCTGGCCACCACCATGCCGTCGGGCTCCACGATCAGGGCAAAGCCGCGCACGTCTTTCCACACCTCCGCCAGCCAGGTGTTGAGCTGGCTGAGCACGAAGTCGACGCCGATCACGCCGAGCAGCTGGCGATTGGGCCCATAGAGGGGCTGGTTGTAGGAGATCGCCAGCACCGCGGGTTTGTCTTCCCATTGGTAGATCGAGCTCCAGCTGGCTTTGCCTGCCTTCACCGTTTCGACATACCAGGCTTCCTCGTGCGCGGTGGTCATGCCAGGCACGGTCTCGAGCAAGGCCCCCCGCTCCCCTTTTGCCCCCAGGGCGTACACGCCCAGGGTCCCTTTGCCGAGGGGGCTGGCGATGGCGTCCTCATTGAGCACGAAGGCGCCGTTCTCGAGCCGCTCCACCCCGATGAATTCGCCGGCTGGGTTGCCGAAGTTGATGTAGCCCACCGGGAACAGCTGCATCTGGCTCCAGAACCGCTGCCCCATGGCCTCGAAATCCGTCAGCGAGAGCTGGCCTTGCCGGATGGCGAGCACGTTGAGGTTGTTGATCAGTTGCGGGGCCTGCAACCGGCTTGAGAGCTGCTCGGAGAGGTCGGTGATGGCATCCTGCTGGCGCAGGGCATCGGTGAAGCTGAGGCCGCTGCGCTGGCCGCTGAAGTAGGCCATGCCGCCCACCGCGCTGCTCACCAGCAGCAGCTGCAGGCTGGTGGCCCAGATGATGCGGTCGCGCAGGCGCTGGCTGGGAGGGGAGGGGAGCTTCACGGCATCGGCGCTAGGTGCAGCACCGCCCGCCGCACCAGTTCGGCGCCGCTGCAGCCCAGGCGGCGGGCAATCGCCTTGCGGTGCGTCTCCACCGTGGCCAGCGACAGCCCGGTGCAGGCAGCGATGGCTTTGTTGGAGAGTCCGCGGCCGATCAGCTGGAAGATCTCCCGCTGGCGGGGCGTCAGGCTTGGAATCGCCGGGTGGCGGGATGGCGTATCGGGCTCCTGCGGCAGCAGGGCCGACTCGATCACGCCCTGGAGCGTTTCGTAGGTGGAGGTTTTGTCCACCACACCCACCAGCATCGGCTCGAGCTCCTCCGGGCACACAAAGCTGGCGGCCTGGGCGGAGAGCACCAGCGTTCGCGCCTGCGGCTGCTGCATCTGCAGAAACCGGGCCACCTCCAGGCCATCGCCATCGGGCAGGGCAAGATCCAGGATCAGGATGTCGGGTCGATGGCGGCGGCAGGCCAGCAGGCCGTCGTGGCAGCTTGTGGCTGTGGCCACCACCGCCAACCCCCGCAGCCCCTGCAACATCGTGCAGAGCAGCTGCAGAAACATCACCTGGTCTTCAACGATCAGGCAACGCAGACTCACGGAGCGGGTGCCGCTGTCTGCATCATGCCGAAGAATCCGGTGCCGGCTTCGGTTTTGTAAGCCCTTGACGAGACTTGAACTCGTGACCTCTCCCTTACCAAGGGAGTGCTCTACCGCTGAGCTACAAGGGCATGTGGAAGGTGGGCCGGGTTGGATTTGAACCAACGTAGGCAGAGCCAGCGGATTTACAGTCCGCCCCCATTAACCACTCGGGCACCGACCCGAACCACACCCGAAGAACTTACCAGCCGACCCCTCCCGGAGACCTTCCTTTACCCCATGCAGCTGCTTGCCCTCCACGGCCCCAATCTCAACCTGCTCGGCACGCGCGAGCCGGGGTTGTACGGCAGTGCCAGCCTGGAGCAGATCAACGCGGAGCTGCACCAGCGGGCGGTGGAGTTGGGGGCCACGATCGACTGCTTCCAGAGCAACCACGAGGGGGCCCTGGTGGATCGCATCCAGCAGGCGCGCGGCGCCGTGGACGGGATCCTGATCAACGCCGGCGCCTACACCCACACCTCGATCGCCCTGCGCGATGCCCTGCTGGGGGTGGCCATTCCTTATGTGGAGTTGCACCTGAGCAACGTGCATGCCCGGGAGCCGTTTCGGCATGGGTCCTATCTCGCTGATCGGGCGGTTGGGGTGATCTGCGGGTTTGGCGCAGGGAGCTACCGATTGGCGCTCGAGGGCCTGGTGGCTCATCTGCGCAGCTCGTCTTGACCACCTCCGTCACCCCCGCGCTGAGGGCCGAGCAGGCCCGTATCAAGTGGCTGTTGGCCCCCAGCAGCGCAAGCTGGCTGGATCAGGCCAATGCCCGGCCTGATCTGGTGCTGATCGATCACGCCCACTGCGAGCGCAAGGCGGCCGGTGTGGCCCTGCAGTTGATGTTCCGCTACCCCTCCGATGCAGGGTTGGCGGCGGCGCTCAGCCCGCTGGCACGGGAGGAACTCGAGCACTTCGAGCTGGTGCTGCAGTTGCTGCAGCGGCGCGGCATTGCCCTCAAGCCGCTGCCCGCGCCAGGGTATGGCGCCCAGCTCACGGCGGCGGTGCGCAAGGGTGCGCCCGAGCGCATGCTGGATTCCTTCCTGGTGGCCGGCTTGATCGAGGCCCGCAGCCATGAGCGCATGGCCCTGCTGGCGGCCCACAGCCTGGAGGTGGCCTTGCGCGATCTCTACTCCGAACTGCTGACGAGCGAAGCTCGCCACTTCGGTCTCTATTGGCTGCTGTGTGAAGCGCGCTTCGGCCGTGAGGCCACCATGGCGCGGCTGCAGGAGCTGGCGGCGGTCGAAACCCAGGCCTTAACTGGATTTCTGACGCATCTCGAGGACGTGCGGATGCATTCTGTGGGGGTGGAGCTGGGGAGCTCGCCTGTGGGGCCGCTGCACGCCGACCCATGAAGGGCGCAGCCATCGCTGCAGATCTTTGATCGGGACGATTCGGGGATCATGGGCTGCCAGGGGCAGGCCGCACCCCGAGGCGCCAAGCCCTGGAGCCAGAAGGTGGTTGTCACCTGGGCGCTGGGCGAGGGCACGGTGGTGATGGCCGATCCCTGGCTATCGGGTTGAGCTCACCTTCTCGAGCAAACGCACGGGATACGAGACCTCTGGAGGCAACGGCGCGATCCGTGTGTTTTCAGGAACTGCGGGAGACTCGATCAGCATCTTGGTGCGGGTCGACGAAGGCTGCTGATTCGAGGCAGAAGAGCACCTCTCCAAATCGAAGGATGGCTGGTGGTCACAGTGATGAGGGGCGATGTTTTTGCTCCCCAGTTCCTTTGCCAAAACTGCCATGAAAAGCCCAATCTTCGGGATCCTTGGCCTCCTTCTTCTGACTGTTTCTGGCGTGCCAACCATGGCAGAGCAGCGTGGCGGGCCGAACTCCGGTGGATCACGTCCGCAGACCCCTGCCGAATTGTCCAATAGCGACAACCCTTGTGGAGCCCAGCAGCGTCCCTGTGGGTGGTAAGAGCTAGTCGAGCAGCGGAAACTGCGCAGCGATGCCATCGCCGGTGAACTGGGCCACCCAGCCGTCGGGGTTGTCGAAGAAGCGGATGGCGGTGAACTGCGGGGCGGAGCCCATGTCGAACCAGTGCTTGGTGCCGGCGGGCACCCGCAGAAAGTCGCCGGTCTCACAGTGCACTTGCAGCACCTCTTCGCCGATGTGCAGGCAGAACAGCCCGCAGCCCTCCACGAAGAAGCGCACTTCGTCTTCGCTGTGGGTGTGCTCGGCCAGAAACTTCTGCCGCAGGGCCTGCCGCTCGGGGTGATCCGGGGTGAGGCAGATCGCATCCACCGTGGGGTAGGTGCCGCTGGCCTGCACCCGGGCGATCTCCGCGGCATAGGCCGCCAGGATCTCGGCCGGCTCGGCGTGTTCCGGGAGCTCCACCCGGGCCGGCCAGCGCTCGAAGCCGATGCCGCGCGCGGCCAGGGCTTCGCCGATCAGGGCCGGATCGCTGCTGGCCAGGCTGGCCGCGGCGGGGCTACCGCCAGCGGCCGGGAAGATCTGCAGATGGCTCATCGCACCAGCGCGCCCACTGACGTGAGCCTAGAAAGGGCCCCTCAGCAGCCTGTGTGTGATTCCCCCCTCGAGTGCGCCTGCCGCCGTCGGCCTCACCCTGGTGGGCGTGGGCCCCGGTGATCCGGAGCTGCTCACGGTGGCGGCGGTGCGGGCGATCCAGGCGGCGGCGGTGGTGGCCTACCCGGTGGCGCGGCTGGAGGCTGAGGGCATGGCGGCGGCCATTGCTTCTCCCTGGATCGACCCGGAGCAGCGGCGGTTGCCGCTGCTGTTTCCGATGGTGACGGAGGCCGAACCGCGCCGGGCGGCCTGGCACGCCGCCGCCGATGCCCTAGCGGCGGAGGTGGCGGGTGGCCGCGCCGTGGTGCTGCTGTGCGAGGGAGATGCCTCTCTCTACGCCAGTGCCTCCTATGCCCTGCTGGCCCTGGCGGAACGCCATCCGGCCTGCCCCGTGGCGGTGATCCCCGGCATCACTGCGGTGGCGGCTGCAGCAGCAGCAGGCCGCTGGCCCCTGGCCCTGCAGCAGGACGCCCTCTGGATCCGCCCCACCCCTGACACCGCCGCGGCACTGGAGGCGTTGCTGGCGGAAGCCCGGGCGGCTGGGGCGGTGCTGGCCCTGCTCAAGCTGGGCCAACGCTGGCGCTGGGTGCGGCCGATTCTCGAGACCCGGGGCCTGCTGGAAGCGGCATTGTTTGCCCAGCGGGTGGGCTGGCCCGACCAGCTGCTGGCCGCGGCCGCGGCGGTGCCCGGCGAGGAGCAGCCCTACTTTTCGCTGTTGCTGATCCGCCAGGGTTGGCCCGAGGTGTTGCCATGACTCAGGTGCTGCCATGACGGCCATCGACTGGTTCTCCCTGCTGCACCCGGTCCTGGTGATCTTGTTTGTGTACCCGGTGGTGGGGGCCACGATCCGGCTGGGGATCCTGGTGCGCGAGAAGCGCCTGGGGATCACCCAGCAGCCCGCCCTGGTGCCCCGCGAACATGCCGACCACGGCCGCTGGCTCATGGCCGGGGTGGTGGTGGCGGTGTTGATCGCCCTCGTGTACTCCTTCCTCAGCAAGGCCGCGGAGCCCGGAGCGGCTTTTGCCGGAGGGGCAGCGCGCCTGGTGCTGCTGATGGTTGTGGCGACCGGCACCCTGGTGGCGCTGCTGGCGCTGCTGAAGGTGAAGCGGCCAGCGCTGCGGGCCAGCTTCACCCTGCTCACCTGGGCCGGTCTCCTGGGCCTGGGTAGCCAACCGGAGATCTGGCGCCTCTCCGACAACCCCTTCAGCGGGGCCTTCTGGAGCTCCCACTACTGGAGCGGGGTGCTGTTGACGGGGCTGCTGCTGTTCAACCTGGCGGCCCGGCCTGAAATCACCCGCCACCTGCGCTGGCGGCGGCTGCACATCGCCTCCAACCTGCTGGTGCTGGTGTTGCTGGCGGTGCAGGCCATCACCGGCAGCCGCGACCTGCTGGAAATCCCGCTCAGTTGGCAGAAGCCAGCGATCCACCGCTGCGATTTTCAGAGCCGCATCTGCCCGGAGCCAGCTGCTCCTCAAGCCTGAACAGCCGCTCCGCACTTTCCCAGCTGGCCTGCGGCCCGATCCAGCAGCTCCAGCGCCTCGGCCGGGGTGGGGGCCCGCATCAGGGCGTGGCGCAGCTGGGGGGCGCCGGCGAAGCCGTTGCAAGTCCAGCTCATGTGCTTGCGGGCGATCAGCAGGCCGTGGTCACCCTTGGCTGCCACCAGGGCCCGCAGCTGCTCGGCCGCCAGGGCCAGCTTCTCGGCAGGGCTGGGGGTGGGCGGCACCGGCTGGCCGGCCAGGGCCGCATCGAGTTGGCCCACCAGCCAGGGGGCGCCCATGGTGCCTCGGCCCACCATCACGCCATCGGCGCCCGTTTCCGCCAGGCAGCGCAACGCATCCTCCGGGCTGTTGACGTCGCCATTCGCGATCACCGGAATCGTGAGCGCCGCCTTCACCGCGGCGATGGCGGCCCAGTCGGCGCGGCCCTTGAAGCCCTGCTCGCGGCTGCGGCCGTGCAGGGTGAGCAGCTGGGCGCCGGCGCTCTCGAGCTGCTGGCACCAGGCCACGGGGGCGAGGTCGCTGCCGCACCAACCCAGCCGCGTTTTCACGGTCACCGGAATGCGCACGGCCGCGGCCACGGTGTCCACGATGCGGGCCGCCAGCTCGGGTTCGCGGATCAGGCCGCTGCCGCCGCCCTTTTTGGCGATCTTCTTCACCGGGCAGCCCATGTTGATGTCGATCAGGAAGGCGCCGGCGGCCTCGGCGCGGCGGGCCGCCTCGGCCATGGCGGCGGGGCGGTGATCAAACAGCTGCACGCCGATCGGGCCGGCTTCGCTGGCGAGCTCCTCCACCTTCTCCAGCCCGAAGCCCAGCTCCAGGCTGGTGGCGTTCACCATCTCGGTGAACAGCAGGGCATCGGGGGCCCAGCGCCGCACCAGGCCGCGGAAGATGCGGTCGCTCACCCCCGCCAACGGCGACTGCAGCACCCGGCAGCGCAGGGCGCGCGGTGTGCCGTTGCCGGCCAGCTGCAGGGGTGTCTGCGGGGGAGAAGCGGTGATCATGGTGATCCGATTGTGATGCTCCAGGCCGATGGCTTCCGTTCAGGCCGCCGCCAGCCCCGATCCCTTCGCCCTGAGCCGCGAATTGCTGGAGGCGGTGTTGGCCGACCGCCTCAGCGATCGTTTCGTGTGTGAGCTGATCTGGCCGCGCCTGGGATACGCGCAGAACGGCTCCGGCATCTGGAGCGCGGGCCCGGCTGCGGGCGCCGTGTGGCGGGAGTTCTTCCCGATCGAGCCCCAGTTCATCGCCGAGCGGCCGCCCAGCGTCGCCCTCACCCGCTCCATCCCCAAAGAGAACAAGCAACTGCTCAAGGAGCAGCTGGGCTTCGCGGGCTACCGGATCGGCGAGCTCTACCCGCGCCGCACCCGCCGCGCCACCGCCGTGAACTGGCTGCTGGCCCACCTGGCCGAGCGGGGCGAGCCCCTGGCGGATACGGGGCCGCTGCCGCCGTTGCTGGAGGCGCCGGCCGATCCGGTGGCGGGCCACCCGGGCGACTTGCCGGTGCGCTGACGGCGGCTGGCCGCCTGACCCCGCGGACGCCCCCCCTCAGAAGCCCAGGGCCACCCCATCGAGCCGGTGATCCACGCCGGCCTCCAGGCTGGTGCACTGGCCGGCGTCGTCGCGATGGAGGCGAACCATCTGGGCGCCCCCCTTGAAGCTGATGAAGCCATAGGAATCACCGAGCTGATGGCCGCGGGCCACCAGCTCGTGGCCCACGTCTGGCTTGAACTGGGGATCGATGTGCACCGCACCGGTCTGCATGATCAGCTTGAAGCGCGGGGCATCCACGGCCTGCTGGGGATTCATGCCCAGATCGAGGGCGTTCACCAGGATCTGGGTGAGCCCCTGGGGGTGGGCGTTGCCGCCGATCACGCCCATCACGAATTCCGGCAGCCCATCGCGCAGCACCATCGCCGGCAGGATCGAATGGCGCGGGCGGTGGCCCGGGGCCAGGGCGTTGGGATGGCCCGGCTGGCTGGAGAACTGGGCCGCCCGGTTGTTGAGCAGCACGCCCGTGTCGCCCGCCACCAGCCAGGAGCCGAACAGTCCGCTGATGCTGGTCATCAGCGAAACGGCGTTGCCCTCGCCGTCCACGGCGCACACATAGCTGGTGTCGCCTGAATTGCCGCCCTGGGGCCGGGTGGCTGGCCTGGCCTGGGCACTGATGCGGCGGCGGGCGGCGGCCAGGCCCTCCTGGCTGAGCTCCTGCTGCAGGCGCTCCAGCATCGCCGGGGTGGGCTCGCCCACCACGTCGATGGCCAGTTCAAAGCCCAGGCGGATCGCTTCGATCTGGTGGTGCAGCCGCTCCGCCTCGTGCATCGCAGCCAGGGGCAGGCCGTCGAGGATGCCAAGCGCATGCAGAGCCACCACCCCCTGGGAATTGGGTGGCAGGCCCAGCACCTCCCTGCCGCGGAAGCCCACGCTGAGGGGCTCCACCCACGCGGCAGCGTGCTGCTGGGCGGCCACGTCCGCCATGGTGGTGGGCACACCGCCTGCGCTGATCGTGCTGGCGATCGCCTCGGCTACGGGCCCTTCGTAGAGGCCCTGGCGGCCCTCCTGGGCCACGCGCTCCAGCGTGTCCGCCAGTTGCGGCAGGCGGATCAGCTGGCCCGGCTGAGGGGGAGCGCCATCGGGCAGAAACACCTCCCGCAGCTTGGCCGATGCGCTCTGCCCCATCAACGCGGCGCCCACGTCCCAGAACCCCGCGATCGACTCGCCCACCGGATAGCCCTGGCGCGCGTAGGCGATCACCGGCTCCCATAGTTGCTGCAGCGACCGCGTGCCGAAGCGCTCCAGCAGGGCGCACCAGCCATCCACGGCGCCGGGAATGGTGACCGAGGCTGCGCCGTGGTCCGGCATCAGCGGGACTGGCCCGATCCGCTCGAGGCTGGCGCCGCTCGGGGCTCGGCCGCTGCCATTGAGGCCAAACACCCGCTGCTCGTTCGCCGACCACACCAGCACCATGGTGTCGCCGCCCAGGCCGCTCATCATCGGTTCGGCCAGCGCCAGCATCCCGGCCATGGCCACGGCGGCGTCGACAGCGTTGCCGCCCTGCTCCAGCACCCGCAGGCCCACCCGGGTCACCAGGGGCGAGCTGGAGCTGGCCATGGCACGCCCGGCGAACACCGGGGAGCGGCGATCCAGAAAGGCAGGGTTGGCCATGGCGGCGTGCGGCTGTGGCGGTCTGGCCGCAGTCTGGTGCGGATGCTCCTTGCGCCAGCGGCTCAACCTTGTTGCAAGGTTCGCCATGTGGCCAGGTTCGCCAGGTTGCAAGGCTCGCGATCGGTTGCCCCCCATCGCTGCAGTTGATCCGGAGCGGCATGCCGATCAGCGGTGATCACCGCCGTGGCGGGAGCACCGAGAAGCGATGAGGAGGCTTGCGGCTGTGGGCAGGTGGCCAGCGCATAGCGGCCGGTTTGGCGACCAGCGGCAGGACGAGAGCAACGATCACCAGAAATGAAATAATCCATCAATGGCTGATGATGGTCATGGCATTGTACTACTGCACTGTGTGATTCCCACCTGAATGGCGACCCGATCCCTTCGGCGGTTTGCCGCTGGTTCCCTCGGCCTGCTCCTGTCCGGCCTGCTGAACAGCGGGGTGATGCTGCCGGCCAGGGCCTATGAGGGGAGACTCCCGGTGGGCGGGCGGCCGGTGAAGGTGGCCGCTGTGGACTTCATCCCCGCCTGGGGTGATCGGGACGGCAACATCCGCCGCCTTGTGGAGGCGGCCGAACGCGTGGCGGCCGAGGGCGTGCAGTACGCCGTGTTTCCGGAAACGGCGATCAGCGGCTACGACTTCGCAGATCCTGCCCAGCTGGCGCCCTTCGTGGACACCATTCCCGGCCGGGCCACCGATGCGTTGCTGCCGGTGCTGAAGCGCACCGGGTTGATCATGAGCGTGGGCATCGCCGAGAAGGATGCCTACACCGGCATTTTTTACAACACCGCATTGTTGCTGGGGCCGGACGGCATCATCGGCAAATACCGCAAAAACGGCCTCAATGGTCAGGATGTGCAACTGTTCGGCCCGGGCGATACCGATGTGGGCGTGTTTGACACGCCGATCGGCCGCATTGCCCTGATCATCTGCTACGACGACACCTACTGGCAGTACGACCGACTGGCCGCCCTGCGCGGGGCCCAGATCATCGGCTGGCATTCGGTGTCGGATCGGGTGATGCCGGGCACGCCGCCGGCCGCGGCCAAGGCGAATCACTCCACCGTGGCCAGCGTGCAACACATGAGCGCCCTCAACGGCGTGTGGGTGATCGGCGCCACCCGCAGCGGCATCGAGCGCAATCCGATCAACGGCAGCCAGCTCTATTACAACGGCGGATCGAGCATCTGGTCCCCCCAGGGCCGCAAGCTCGTGCAGGCGCCGGTGGTGCCTCCCCAGGTGCTGCCGCCCGGCTTGAACGGCATCTTCGCCACCACGATCATCCCGGCCGAAGCCGATGCCGTGCGCGAGCAGCGGTTGGCGGCACGCCGGCCCGCGCTCTACAACCCCCTGCTGGCCCTGCGGCGGGCACCCGTGGACACCACCGCCACCGCGACCCCGCGCCCGGTGCAGTTGGCCGCCGCGCAGTGGACTGGTGAGGCCTCGCGTCTCGGCAGCAGCCAGCCCCAGGCCAAGGAGTTGCTGGTGCTCCCCGAGCTCTCCGCCTTGCCGCGGGGTTTGCCGGCTGCTGAGATCAGCCGCCGGGCTGAGCGGCAAGGCGGCTCCTTTGAGCAGCTGTTGGCCCAGCGTGCCAAGGCCGGCAACGGCTACCTGGTGGGGAGCTATCCCGAGCGCGAGGGCTCCCGGGTGTTCCACACGGTGGCATTGGCCGGTCCGGCCGGCACCATCCTGGGCCGTTACCGCGCCACCCACCTCAGCGCGGCCGAGCGGGCCTGGGCCAGCGCTGGGGATGCCCCCACGGTGGTGAGCACGCCCCTGGGGCGCATCGGCCTGGCCACAGCGGGAGACCTGGCGGTGACCGAGCTCACCGGGCTGTACCAGACCCTGCGCACGGATGTGTTGGCGGTGCCCTCGGGTGATCCTTCGCCGTTGAAGGTGGAGATCGATCGCAAGCTCTACGCGGTGAGCGATCCACCCACCGGCCGCGCCGATCTCCATCCCTACCTGGCCGCCAAGCTCGGTCAGTTCTGGTTGGTGAGTGGCGGGCGGCGCATGGGGGACTCCACGGCCGCAGGGATCTTCGGCCCGGAACCGGTGGTGCACACGCCCACCCTCACGGCCGCGGCCGGTGCTGATGCGGTGCGCTACCGCACGGTGGTGCCTGCGGCGGGCACCTGGATCAACCAGCAGCAGCTGATCGACGGCCAGCGCAACGACCTGTTCAAGCCCCTGGTGCTCGACCCTGGCAATTCGTGCTTCCGATCCTGGAAGGTAGCGGGGCACGGCACCGTGGCTTGCCCGTGATGGGAATGCCCAGCTGATCAGCCCGTTCCGGCCCTGACGGGGCGCTTGGCCCGTTGGGCGCGTCGCCCGCAGCCTCGGCAACGGCAGGTGCTCCGATGGTGCTCACGATGTCGACCTGGCCCCGGGCGCGGGCCCCGACGGGCGTTCGGAGCGAACATCGCTGAGCCAGCCTGTAAGGTCGAAACAAGAACGTTGAAGGAATAATTCGTTTTGGCCTTACCGGTCGTTGCCATCATTGGCCGCCCCAACGTGGGCAAATCCACCCTGGTGAATCGGCTCTGCCGCAGCCGCGAAGCGATCGTGCACGACCAGCCCGGCGTGACGCGCGATCGCACCTACCAGGAGGGCTACTGGGCCGATCGCACCTTCCGGGTGGTGGACACCGGCGGCCTGGTGTTTGACGACGACAGCGAATTTCTGCCGGAGATCCGCGAGCAGGCCAACCTTGCCCTGGCCGAAGCCGCCGTGGCGCTGGTGATCGTGGATGGTCAGCAGGGCTGCACCGCCGCCGATCAGTCGATCGCCGAATGGCTGCGCGGCCAGGGGGTGCCCACCCTGCTGGCGGTGAACAAGTGCGAGTCGCCCGATGCGGGCCTGGCGATGGCAGCGGAATTCTGGGGCCTGGGCCTGGGCGAGCCCTTCCCGATCTCGGCCATCCACGGCGCCGGCACCGGCGACCTGCTCGACAAGGTGGTGAGCTTCCTGGCGCCCAGCGAGGAGCAGGAGGGCGAGGAGGAGCCGATCCAGCTGGCGATCATCGGCCGGCCGAATGTGGGCAAATCCAGCCTGCTCAATGCCGTGTGCGGCGAGAACCGGGCGATTGTCAGCCCGATCCGCGGCACGACCCGCGACACGATCGACACCACAATCGACCGCGAGGGCAAAACCTGGAAGCTGCTCGACACCGCCGGCATCCGCCGCCGCCGCTCGGTGAGCTATGGCCCCGAATACTTCGGCATCAACCGCAGCTTCAAGGCGATCGAGCGCTCCGATGTGTGCGTGCTGGTGATCGATGCCCTCGATGGCGTCACCGAGCAGGACCAGCGCCTGGCGGGCCGCATCGAGGAGGACGGCCGCGCCTGCGTGGTGGTGGTGAACAAGTGGGATGCCATTGAAAAGGACAGCCACACCATGCCGGCGATGGAGAAGGAGCTCCGCGCCAAGCTCTATTTCCTCGACTGGGCGCCGATGCTGTTCACCTCGGCTCTCAGCGGCCAGCGGGTGCAGGCGATCTTCCCGTTGGCCCTGCTGGCGGTGGAGCAGCACCGCCGCCGCGTCACCACCTCGGTGGTGAACGAGGTGCTCACCGAAGCCCTCAGCTGGCGCACGCCGCCCACCAGCCGCGGCGGCCGCCAGGGGCGCCTCTACTACGGCACCCAGGTGGCGGTGCGGCCTCCCAGCTTCACCTTGTTTGTCAACGAGCCCAAGCTGTTTGGCGACACCTACCGCCGCTATGTGGAGCGCCAGATCCGCGAGGGCCTGGGCTTCGAGGGCACGCCGATCAAGCTGTTCTGGCGCGGCAAGCAGCAGCGCGATGCCGAGAAAGAGCTGGCCCGTACCCAGAATCGTGGCCGTTGAGCCCAGGCCAGAGGTGAGAGGGAGCGGCTGAGTGGATGTTCTGCGCCAGATCCCCATCGGCCAGTTCGCCGCTCCGGATCCGGTGGAGGCGGCCGGCGGCGGCAGCTGGCTGCGCCGGCTCGACCCACGCCTGAAGCTGGCTTGGAGCCTGATCTTCCTGGTGACGCCGATCCTGGCGGGGCCGCTCTGGCGCCTCAGCCTGGTGGGCCTGCTGCTATTGATCACCGCCGTCAGTGGCCTGAGCTGGCGCCTGTGGCGCCGCAGCGTGCCGCTGCTGCTCGCCCTGGCCCTGCTGGTTGGCGGCTTGGCCGCGTTGTTGCCGGCGGGGTCGCTGCCACCAGCCCCTTTGCAACGCCCGCCGGTGGAGCTGCGGCTGGAGCCCGGCCCGCCCGGCACTGCACCGCCGGAGCGCTCTGGTGCCCGTTGGGTGCTGCTGCGCCAGGGGCCGCTGGTGGTAACCCGGCGCTCGGCGGAGCTCGGCCTCAATGGCGCCACGTTGCTATTCACGTTGGTGCACAGCGCCAACCTGCTGCTGCTCAGCACCGCGCCCGAGCAGCTGGTGTGGGCGATCAGCTGGCTGCTGGCCCCCCTGGGTCGGTTGGGCTGGCCGGTGGAGCGGCTCGGGTTCACCCTGCTGCTGGCTCTGCGGTTTTTGCCGCTGGTGCAGGAGGAGCTGCAGAACCTGTTGCGATCTGTTGCAACCCGGGCGGTGAATCTCAAGCGCCTGGGCTGGAAAGGGGGCCTCGGCCTGGTATTGGCTGTGGGTGAGCGGCTTCTGGCCAATGTGCTGCTGCGGGCTGAGCAGGGGGCTGAGGCGCTGCTGGCTCGCGGCGGCTGCTGGCTGGCACCTGAGCTGCTGCATCGCCCGCTGGTTGGGGGCCGGCGCCAGGGCCTGCTCAATGGCACGGCGGCGGGATTGCTGTTGCTGGTGCTCGTGCTGCGCTGGAAAGTCGGTGCCCTTTAATGGCAACTGACCGATCGCATTCGTGAGCAGCGCATTGGCGAGCAGCGCATTTGTGAGTCCCGAGCGCTATCTCAACCATCCCACCTTTGGGATGCTTTATCGGGTGGCGTCGGTGTCCGAAGGCCGTGATCTGTTTGCCACGCTGTATGCCCAGCGCATTTTCTTCATCGTCACCCTGCAGCCTCGGGGTGCCACTTTTGAGGTGGTTCCGCTGATGGATGCTCGCCACTACGCCGAACAGAATCTGGCAAGGGCCCGTCGTGAGGGTCCTGAGGCCCATGCCCATTGGCGTCAGTTGTTTGACCAGACCTTCATCTGAGCTGGTGGCTGACGGCGGGCTGCCTGAGCGATTGGCCGGCCTGCGGTTTGGGCTGCCCCCCGGCTGCCGCCTGTTGGCGGTGAGCAAGGGCCAGCCGACCGCCCGGATCCGTGAAGCGGTGCTGGCCGGGCAGCGCAGCTTCGGCGAGAGCCGGCTGCAGGAGGCTGCGGCCAAGCAGGCCGAGCTGGCCGATCTCGAGCCCCTCGACTGGCATTTCATCGGTCGCCTGCAGGCGAATAAGGCCCGCGGCGTGGTGCGCCATTTCGGCACGATCCACTCCCTCGACAGCCTGGAGCTGGCCCGCCGCCTGGCACGCATCGCCGCCGAAGAGCAGCGGGCTCCGGCCGTGCTGTTTCAGGTGAAGTTCCGCCCCGACCCCGCCAAAACCGGCTTCGAGCCGGCCGAGCTGCGTCGCCATTGGCCTGAGCTCAGCGGCCTGGCGCCGCTGCGGCCGGTGGGACTGATGACCCTGGCACCCCTGGGCCTCACGCCAGCTGAGCGCAGTGACCTGTTTGGCGACTGTGCCGCCCTGGCCACGGAGCTGGGCCTGCCGGAGCGCTCGATGGGCATGAGCGGCGACTGGCCCGAGGCGGCCGCGGCGGGCAGCACCTGGGTGCGCATCGGCAGCAGCCTGTTTGGAGCGCGGCCGGCCCCGTTGGGCTGAGCCTCCCGTTGACGGGGTGCGAATCCCGAAATCGGTGCGAATTCCGCTCTGAAACCCTTGCCGCCATTGGCGTGGGACGCTATTCAGGTGGAAAGCTTCCTGTGAGGTTCGCTCCGTGTCGTTGTTCTCCCGTCTGCGTGCCGTTGTCTCAGGAGACGACTACCTCGATGGCGACTACGACGACGAGCTCGATTACGACGGTGGCGAGCTGCCCGAGCCCGGTTTCACCAGCCGTGCCAGTGCTCTGGCCCTGAGCTCCGATTTCACGGCCGACGATCCTTTCGCCGGCACCAACGTGATCGGTATGCCTGGCCTGTCCACGGCCGCCGCTGAGGTAACCCTGATGGAGCCGCGCAGCTTCGATGAGATGCCCCGCGCCATCCAGGCCCTGCGTGAGCGCAAGACCGTGATCCTCAACCTCACGATGATGGAGCCGGATCAGGCCCAGCGCGCTGTGGATTTCGTGGCCGGCGGCACCTTCGCCATCGATGGTCACCAGGAGCGCGTCGGCGAGAGCATTTTTCTGTTCGCTCCCAGCTGCGTCACCGTGACCACGGCCGCCAGCGAAGAGACCTCCGCCTCCTCGATCGTGAGTCGGGAGAGCAGCGAGCCCCAGCAGGAGGCGGCCCCCAGCCCAGCTTGGGGACGCCAGGACGCCGCCATTTAGGGCCGTCGTGACGCCAACCTTCGGCGTGGTGGGCCTGGGCCGCATGGCCCAGGCTTTGTTGTGGCCCCTGCTGGAGGCTGGGCTGGTGGAGCGCGAGGGTGTGCGGGCTGTGGTGGCCAGTGAGGCCTCCGCCGCCAGCCTGCGCCAGGCCCATCAGTTGGCCGTGGACACCGATGCGGCCGCCGCCTGGACGGCACCGGTGGTGTTGCTGGCGGTCAAACCCCAGCAGCTGGAGGTTGCCGCCCGGGGCGCTGCCGAGGCCGCCGCGGCAGGTTCTGCTGCCCCATCGGGCGGCCTGCTGATCTCGGTGCTGGCCGGCGTCACCCTGGAGCGTCTGCAGCGCCTGTTTCCCGCTTGGCAGTGCGTGCGCGCTGTGCCCAACACGCCGGCGCTGGTGCGTGCGGGTCTCACCGGCCTGGCCTGCGCCGACGCCGTGCCGGCGGAGCGGCGGCGCTGGGTGGAGCAATTGTTTGCCCAGGTGGGCGAGGTGCACGAGCTGCCCGAAGCCCAGCTCGATGCCTTCCTGGCCCTCACCTCCTCCGGGCCCGCGTTTGTGGCGGTGGTGGCCGAGGCCCTGGCTGATGGTGCTGTGGCGGCGGGGCTGCCCCGGCGGCTGGCCCAGCGCCTGGCCCACCGCACCCTGGCCGGTAGCGCGGCCCTGCTGCAGGAGCGGGATCTCCATCCCGGCCAGCTCAAAGACATGGTGAGCTCTCCTGGCGGCACCACCATCGCCGGCCTGCGGCAGCTGGAGCAGGCTGGGCTGCGTTCGGCCCTGATTGAGGCGGTGATCGCCGCCGCCGAGCGCAGCCGCGCGCTGGCCTGAGCCGGCTCAGGCTTGAGTGCGGTCAGCCCTTGGAGGCGCCCAGCCGGGGCTCGGTGCCGGCCAGCAGCCGTTGGATGTTGCTGCGGTGGCGCCACACCACCAGCACGGTGGTGAGCAGGGCGAGGGCCAGGTAGGGCCAGCGCAGCCCCAGGCCCGTATCGGCAAACCAGCCCAGCATCAGCAGCGGCAGCGCCAGGGCCGCCACCACGCTGGAGAGCGACACGATGCGGCTGACGCTCAGCACGGCGAGAAAGATGCCGAAGCAGGCCAGGCCCACCGGCCAGGTGAGCCCCAGCAGCATGCCCAGGCCCGTGGCCACCGCCTTGCCCCCTTTCCAGCCCAGCCACACGGGCCAGATGTGGCCGGCCAGCGCCGCCAGCCCGGCCAGCACCACGCCAACCCCGAAGGGATCGAGCACGGTTTTGGCCAGCAGCACTGCGGCGGTGCCCTTGAGCACGTCCACCAGAAACACGCCCAGGGCAGGCCCCTTGCCCACCACCCGCAGCACGTTGGTGGCGCCGGTGGAGCCGGAGCCCTCGCGGCGGATGTCGAGGCCGGCAAGCCAGCGGCCCGCCAGGTAGCCGCTGGGGATCGAGCCGAGCAGGTAGCTGGCGAGCAGCACGGGCAGGGTGATCAGGGGCATGGCAGGCGGGGTCAGTAGGGCTCGTCGGTGATCAATTCGCCGGGGCCGGCCGCAAAGGCCAGCCACACCGGGAACTGCAGGATCGGGATGTCGATCACCTGCTCGCCCGCATCCACCACGATGAAGGGCAGTTCGCCGCGCTCCTCGAGGCGATCGGCGCGCTCCACCAAGGCGTCGGCCCGCTCGAACAGCACGATGCCGCTGGTGGGGCCGAAGTCTTCCCGCGCCAGGCCCAGGCAGTCCTGCAGGCCGCGGCGCCATTCCCCCAGGCGCTCGGGCTGGCTGGCCAGCACCAGGGTCTGGAAGCGTTCGCCGTAGAGCTCGCCCAGGATGGCGATCGCAGCCGCGGCCACCAGGGCATTGCGGCTGCGGCTGCCGCA
Source organism: Cyanobium sp. Alchichica 3B3-8F6 (assembly GCF_024346435.1). Lineage (NCBI taxonomy): Bacteria > Bacillati > Cyanobacteriota > Cyanophyceae > Synechococcales > Prochlorococcaceae > Cyanobium > Cyanobium sp. Alchichica 3B3-8F6. The sequence continues at coordinate 27,982 of NZ_JAGQCZ010000016.1, forward strand.
GCTCGGCTGGGCGCCCCGGCCGCCTTGACCCAGGAACCAGTCGTCGAGCAGGGTGGCCCCGCTGGGGTCGAGGGTGCGGCGCAGCTGCCAGGGATCGGCGTAGAAGTCGGGCTGGCCGCCAAAGCCTGCCAGCCGTTCGCGAATCAGGGCTTCGTCCTGGCTGAACTGGCCGGCGGCGGCCACGGCAACACTCGGCTCGGCGTCTCTGGCGGCGGGGCTGGCCTGGTCGAGGGGGGAGGGCTGCACCAGCACCTGCTGGGGCACCAGCTCCACCTGCTCCGCCGCCACGGCCAGATCCTGCAGGGCGCCCACCAGATAGTCCTGGAAGCCCTTGAGCCGCCGTGCCACCGCATCGGCCTGGCCGGCGAAGCTGGATTCGATCTCCTTCTGGATCTGGCCGCGGCGGCCCTCCAGCTGGCGGATCTCCTCCTGCAGGGCCTCGCGCTGCTGGCGCAGCTCGCTCAGGGCCAGGGCCTGCCAGTCGGGTTCAGGGCTGGGGGTCTCGGGGCTGGGGGAAGCCTGGATGGGATCGTCAGACATCGGCGTCGTCAGAGATCGCTAGGGGAATCGGGTCGCTCCGGGGAACTGGACGGGCTCACGTGCAGCTCCAGTTGCTGTCGCAGTGTGGCCGGATCAAACAGCACCGGCAGCAGGTGAATGCTGCGCTGTTCACGGAAATAGAACAGCACCGGCAGCCCTGGCCAGAAGAGTTTCCAGCCCAGCCAGGCGGCGTAGGGGAAGCGGCGCAGCAGGCTCTGCTGGCGCCACACCAGCAGGGCGTCGCCGCCGAATTCCAGCCGCAGCAGGCTGGTTTGCAGCAGCAGGAACAGGCCGAGCACGGCAATGCCGGCGCCCAGCCAGATCGCCCCGCCCCACCAGGGACGCAGGGTGAGGGCGGCCAGCCCCAGGGCGATCACCCCAAGGGGCACACCGAAGCTGGGCGCCAGCACGATGCCGCTGGAGCCGGGGGTCGCGGATGGATCAAGGGGATCGGGATCGAGGGGATCAGTGGGCGTCATCAGCTGAACAGCAACTTGGTGAGCAGGGCATCCATCAAGGCAACGGTGACCAGAATCATCACCACGGCGCCGGTGGTGCTGGTGCCCACTTCCTTGGGGCCACCCCTGGTGGTGAGCCCCCAACCACAAGCGATCACGGCGATCTGCAGGCCGAATACCACCGCCTTGAGCAGCATGGACGGCAGATCGCTGGGCTCCATCCAGGTGCGCACCGAGTTCCAGAAGACGGCGGGAGGAATGCTGTAAAGCATCGTGCTGCTCACCTGGCCCGACCAGATCCCCACCCAGAAGAACAGCAGGCATTGCACCGGCGCCATGATCACCATGGCCAGCACCCGCGGCACCACCAGATACTCCACTGGGTCGGTGCGCAACATGGTGATCGCGTCGATCTGTTCGGTCACCTTCATGGTGCCGATCTGGGCGGCATAGGCCGTGGCCACCTTGCCGGTGAGCAGCGTGGCGGTGAGCAGCGGGGCGATCTCCCGCGACAGCCCCAGGGCCAGCAGACCGCCCACCGTGGCGCTGGCGCCCTGCTTGGAGAGCTCCGCCGCCACCTGGATGTTGAACACGGTGCCCGCGGCCAGGGCGGTGATCAGCACGATCAGGAAGCTGCCGGGCCCGGCCTCCATCAGCTCCTGCATCAGGTCGTTGAAGCCGATGCGCCCCTTGGCCATGGCGCTCACGGCTTGGCCGCCAATCAGCAGGCTGGCGCCAAAGCGTTTCAGCCAGCGGGGCGCTCTGGGCCAGTCGGGACGCGTCATGGCTGGCGGTGCAGGCCTTTCTCCGGCCAGCGTCGCATCACCACCAGGCCAGCGACGATCAGCAGTGCCGGAATCAGGCCCATGCAGACGCGAATGGTGGTGAGGGCCGAAGCCGGTTGGAGCAGCCCCTGGGCGGCTTCGTAGCCGCTCAGGCTCAGCCCATTGCCGAGGGCAAACACGGCGACGCCGATGCCCAGCTTCTGCGCTACCACCATCCAGGCGGTGTAGAGCCCCGCGGGTTTGTCGGGGTCGGCATCGACGGCATCGGGCAGCAGGGCCCAGGGAATCAGGTAGGCGGTGGAGGCCCCCAGGCCCGTGACCACAATCGTGAGCAGCAACAAGCCAAGGCTGATGCCATTGCTGAGGCTGGCCAGCGGAGCTGTTGCGGCATCGAGGGGCACCAGCAGCGTCGCCCCCACGCAACCGGCGATCCACAGGCCTGTGCCCCAGCGCAGGGCACACATCCGGCCGTGGCGTCCTGCGACCCGGCTCCACAGCTGCAATCCCGCCAGGGCACTGAGCTGAAACGGGATCAGGATCCAGGTGCTCCAGCTTTCGGGCAGGCGCATCACCACCGCCAGAAAGATCAGCGACACCGGCTGCATCAGTTGCAGCGCACACCAGAGCAAGAGGTAGAGCCCCAGCACCTTCACAAACCGCGGGTTGCCGGCGATGCGTCGCAGCTGGCGCCGGATCGGTTCTGGCATGCCCGTGGGGCGTTGGCAGTTGCGGGCGAAGGGCGCCAGGCCCCAGCAGCACAGCAGGGTGAACAGCGTCAGCGTCAGCCCCGACACCCAGCCCATGCGCTGATAGCCCGAGGCACCCTGGCCCACCAACAGAGCTCCCAGCACCAATCCCGCCAGGCCGGCCAGGATCGAGCCGGTGAAGCGGCCCGCATTCAGCTGGGTGCGCAGCTGGGTGGAGCTGGTGAGCTCGGAGGCGAGGGCGGAGTAGGGCAGGTTGACGCAGGTGTAGAGGCCCATGGCCACCAGCTGAATGGCCACCAGCACAGTGAATTTCTGCCAGTCCCCCCCCGGCGGCACCCACCACATCGCCACCAAGGCCAGGCCGAGCGGGATGGCGCTGCCGGCCATCCAGGGCAGACGCGGGCCCCAGGGGTGTTTGGTGTGGTCGCTGAGCCAGCCCACCAAGGGGTCGTTGATGCCGTCCCACACCTTCAGCACCATCAGCACCAGGCCGGCCATCCAGGCCGGCAGCCCCACCACACCGGTGTAAAACACGAATAGATAGAAGCCCAGCTGGGTGGCGGCCATGCCGGTGCCGATGTCGCCGAGGCCATAGCTCCACAGCAGCCGGCGTCGCGCGGCTGTCCCCAGGGGTTCGCTGCGTGCCGCGGTGAAATCAGGCGTCACAGGCGGCGATTTCGGGCTGGGTGGGCAGGTCATAATGCAGCAACTGCAGGTTGCAGCGCGGTGGGCCAACAATCCAGCAGCCGCTTCAGTACGTCTGTACTGCTGCGGGCGTAGTTTAGTGGTAAAACCTCAGCCTTCCAAGCTGATGATGCGGGTTCGATTCCCGCCGCCCGCTTTCTTCTTCCTGAAGGGTCTCCTTCTCGGCATGGGCGCCAGCTCTTTGGTTGGCTGTGGCGCAAGCGAGGAGCCAGGCGGAAATCACCCCTAGCCTGGCCCGTTCATAACCCGTTACAATTCGCGTAACAATCTGAAACGTCCCATGGCTGACTCGTCCCCCCGCTTCGGTTTTGTTGCTTTCGCCGAAACCTGGAATGGCCGCATGGCCATGCTCGGCTTCGTGATCGGCCTCGGCACCGAGCTGCTCACCGGCCAAAGCATCCTCTCCCAACTCGGTCTGGGTTGATCACCATGAGCACCGACTACACCGCAGCAATCGCTTCCCTCATCGCCCTGGTGGCGGTGCTGACCGGCATGACGGTTTACGTCCTTAGCCGTCCCACCGATCTGGGACAGAGGACCCGATGATCGCCGCTCTCACCACCTGACGCGGATACCGCTTCACGGCCGCATCACACCCACTCCTGCTTTAAGCCCTGCTAGCCAGCATTAGAGGGTTGTGCCGTGGAGCAGCGGTGCGGCCACCAGCACGACCAGGCTGCGGCTTTGCAGGGGGGCTCCGCTCGGTTGCCAGGGTTCCGCGATGGCCGGCAGGTCGTCGCCGGGCGCTAGGGCTGTGTCGATCACCCGCAGCCAGCCCTCACGGCAACTGGGCAATTCGAAATGCATGGCCTTGCTGTAGGCGTTCATGCCGCACCACACCAGCGGGCCCTGTTGGCTGTCGTTCAGGCTCCAGGCCAGCGTGTGCGACCAACTCGCCCAGTCGGGTTTGTCGCGTTCGATCCCGTGCCACTGGCGCCAGAGATGGCCGCGATCGCCGCTGCGCCGCTGGGGTTTGTCGTCGAGGGGGATTTCGGGGTTGAATAATCCCGCCAGGTGGGCCCGCAGCCGCAGCAGGCGTTGCAAAAACACCCGCAGGGCCAGGTCGCCGTCGTCGGGCTGCCAGTGCATCCAGCCGAGGGGGTTGTTCTGGCACCAGGTGTTGTTGTTGCCCCCCTGGCTGCGGCGCACCTCATCCCCCATCAGCAGCATCGGCACCCCGGGGGCCAGCAGCATGCTGGTGAGCAGGTTGCGCAGCTGGCGTTCCCGTAGGGCGGTGATGGCGTGGTCGCTGCTGGGACCTTCAACGCCGTGATTCCAGCTGTTGTTGTGGTTGTCGCCGTCGCGGTTGTCTTCGCCGTTGGCCAGGTTGTGTTTGCCGTTGAAACTCACCAGATCGGCCAGGGTGAAGCCGTCGTGGGCAGTCAGGAAGGTGATGCACTGACCGGGGTGCACCGGCGTGAGGTTGAACAGATCCGGGCTGCCGGAGAGCCGTTGCGCCATTGTCCAGCAGGTTTTTTCATCACCCTTCCAGAAGCGGCGCAGGTCGTCGCGGAAACGGCCGTTCCAGGTGGCCACCCGGCGGGCGGGGAAATCGGCCAGGCGGTAGAGGCCACCGCAATCCCAGGGTTCGCTGATCAGCTTGAGGTCGCTGAGGTCGGGATCGGCCTCCATGTCTTCAAACAGGGGCGGCGACTCAAGGGGGGCCAGGTTGTCGCCGCGGCTGAGGGCAATGCCGAGGTCGAAACGGAAGCCATCCACCCCCAGTTCGGTGGCCCAGCAGCGCAGGGATTCCAGGATCAACCGGCGCACCAGGGGCCGGTTGGCAGCAATCGTGTTGCCGCAGCCGCTCACGTCCTGGTAGTCGCCCTTGGCGCTCTGCTGGTAGTAGAGGCGGTCGCAGAAGCCCCGCCAGCTGAGGGTGGGGCCGTCCTGGTTGCCTTCGGTGGTGTGGTTGTAGACCACATCGAGCAGCACTTCGATGCCGGCGCGGTGGCAGGCCGTCACCAGTTGGCGCACCTGGTCGCGGCCGGCCAGGGGGTCGTTCCCGACCAGGTAGTCGGGATGGGGGGCCATCCAGCTCAAGGGGCTATAGCCCCAATAGTTGTTGCGGCCGGCCGGGGCATCGTGGGGGTCGAAGGCCATCACCGGCAGCAGCTCGATGGTGGTGATGCCCAGCTCGCGCAGGTAGGGCAGGGTGGGGATCAGGCCCAGCAGGCTGCCCTGCTGCTCCGCCGGCACCGGGCAGCCTGGACCCTGGGTGAAGCCGCCCACGTGCAGCTCGTAAATCACGCTCTTCTGCCAGCTGTGGCGCGGCCGCGGCGCGTGGTGGAAGTCAAACCGGTCCCGCTCGGTCACCACCCCCTTGAGACAGTGGCCGGTGTTGGGCGCGGCCCCCACGGCGCTGCCCCGCTGGTAGGTCGTCCAACCGGCGATGGCCCGGGCGCAGGGGTCGAGCAGCACCTTCGATGGGTTGAAGCCATGGCCGCCCGGCTGCAGCGGTCCAAACACCCGGTAGCCGTAACAGCAGCCCAGCCCCAGGCCCTCCACCTCCACGTGCCAGTGGTCGGCGGAGCGGTGCCGCTGGTCGAGCTCCACCACTCGGTGGGGTTCGCTCGCTTCTCCGCTAGCAAACAGCAGCAGTTCGATGCGGGTCGCCAGTGGGGCGACGACCGAGAAATTCACGCCCCGCGCCGTCAGGCTTGTGCCCAGAGGCCAGGGATGGCCGATGTGGATCCCCAGGTGGTGATTGGGGGCCTGGGCGAGGTCAGGACTGTTGAATTGGACCGTCAAGGCGCCAGGCCTGGTTGCCACAACGTTAAGTAGGTCCTCCGGACAGGCCTGGTGTCTGTCTCCGTTTCCCGATCCCTCGCCCCCGCCCCCGTTGACCCTGCTGTCCCAGCCCCCCGAATCCGGCCGGCCGCCCCAGCTGGTGCGCCCGGGCCTGTGGTTGTTTGCCCCCAGTCGCGACAGCCAGGGAGGCAGCAGCTGGTTGCTGGAGGCTGGGGCCTATGGCGGCATCGGCGATCTGCTGGTGGATGCGCCAGGGTTCACCGAGGCCAACCTGGCGATGCTGCGGCAGCGCACGGCGCAGGTGGGCCCCGGCACGCTTGTGCTCACCAGCCGCGAGGGCCATGGCCGCTGCCGTCGCCTGCAGGAGGCCCTGGGCTGGTCGGTGCTGGTGCAGGAGCAGGAGGCCTACCTGCTGCCGGGGGTGCAGGGGTGCACCAGCTTTGGCCATGAGCATCTCCTGGCGCCGGGGGTGCGGCTGCTCTGGACGCCGGGGCCCACGCCAGGTGCCTGCGTGCTGCATGTGCGAGCGGGGGAGCTCGATGGCCTGTTCTCTGGGCGGTTGCTGGTGCCTACAGGTCCTGGGGCATTGGCGCCGCTGCGCACGGCCCGCACCTTCCATTGGCCGCGTCAGCTCACCAGCGTGGCGCGCCTGCGGGCCTGGTTGCCGGCCGGGTCTCCCGACTGGATCGCCAGCGGTGCCGGGCTCGGCGCCCTGCGCAGCGACAAGCTCGTGCGTGGCGGTGCGGCGCTGCTGGCCCAGCTCGATCGCTGAAGCGTCAAGGCGCTTTTTTTGTAGCGATCCGGCAATTTTTGCGCATTGTGTGGGGGAATTGTCACGAAAACCGTTGCGGCGGTGGACTTCTGTGTTGCAGCGCCGTCCAGAGCCCCATACCATTGGCGCGCTCTACTCAGGGCCGGTCGGGGTTTTCCGACTCGCCACTTTCATCGCGACCCCACCGTCGCAACCCGACCGTCACCCCCGAGGCTTCCTCGTCCTATGAACAAAGCAGATCTCGTCAACCTCGTTGCTGCCCGCACCGAGCTCACCAAAACCGACGTCTCCCAGGTCGTCGATGCCGCCATCGAAACCATCATTGATTCGGTGGTGGAAGGCAAGAAGGTGTCGATCCTGGGCTTTGGTTCCTTTGAGCCCCGCGAGCGCTCGGCCCGTCAGGGTCTGAACCCCAAGACCGGCCAGAAGATCAAGATCCCTGCCAAGCGTGTGCCTGCCTTCACCGCCGGCAAGATGTTCAAGGATCGGGTTCAGGGCTGATCGGGGCCCCGCCCTGCCATCCACCCCAGATTGTCTGGTTGAAGCGGTCCTGCGGGGCCGCTTTTTTTGTGGCCGGATGGGACCGCATGAAGATAGAGACAGTGGCTTCTTCACCCCTGACGGCCTCGGCCCTTCCCTGCCATCTCCAAGCCCTGCTGGAGGCCGGTGTGCGCCGGCGGGAGCTGGGCTATCGGGGCCGTTTCGCCCCCTCCCCCACCGGCGCCCTGCACCGCGGCAATCTGCGCACAGCCCTGCTCAGCTGGCTGCACGCCCGGCTGCGGGGCGGGCAGTGGCTGCTGCGCATCGATGATCTCGATACGCCGCGCAACCGCTCCGGCGCCGAGGCCGCAATCCTGGCGGATCTGCGCTGGCTGGGCCTGACGTGGGACGGTGAGGTGCTGCGTCAGAGCGAGCGGCGCGGTTTGTATGGCACGGCCCTGTCGGCCCTGCGGCGCCAGGGCCTGCTCTATCCCTGCCGCTGCAGTCGCCGTTTGCTGGCGGATGTCTCGGCCCCCCATGGCGCCCTGGCGGTGTATCCGGGCTTCTGCCGCGATCGAGGCGGTGGCTGGGGACCTGAGCAGGGGAGGCTGCCCAGCTGGCGATTGCGGCTGGCGGCCGGGGCGCTGCGCTGGCCCGAGGCCTACGCCCCCCCCGGAGCCCTCGATGCTGAGGCTGCCATCGGCGATGTGGTGCTGCGCCGGGCCGATGGCTTCCTCGCCTATCACCTGGCCACGGCGGTGGACGAACTCAGTCTCGGCATCAGTGACGTGGTGCGCGGCGATGATCTGTGGAGCGCCACCGGCGCCCAGGTGGCGGTGATGGCGGCCCTGGGTGCGGCCCCGCCGAGCTACGGCCATGTGCCGCTCTGGCGCGACGCTGAGGGCCGGCGGCTCAGCAAGCGGGAGGGGGCCGAGGGCCTCGACGGTTACCGGCAGCGCGGCCTGGATGCGGCGGCGGTGCTGGGGGAGCTGGCTGCCAGTGCTGCTCTGGTGCCTCCGGGCAGCCGGCTGAGTGCCGCCGAGTTGCTTCAGGAGCTGAGCCCAGGGCGGCTGGATCGGGCCCTGCGGGCGCTTCAGCCTTAAGGAAGCTTTCGGGATCAGGGCGGGAAAAGCGGACCACACTGGCGACTAACGCCCAAGTCCCCGGATGGGGACCCCCGATGACCCTTTCCTATGCGCTCCTGCAGCGAACCAACCAATTGCGAGCATGCCGCTGCCCGCAGTGCGGCGGCAGTGGCATGCTGCGCCTGGCCGATCAGCGCTACCGCACTTGCCTCGATTGCCTCGGCCAGGGTCGGGTGATGCCCGCTGAGCTACGTGGCCAGCCAGCCGTGGTGATCAGCGTCTCTGCTTCTTCTGCCGCCAGATGAAAAAGGCTGCGGTGGCCACCACAACGGCCAGTGGTGCCGCCGTCAGCAGCAGCAGAATCACGGCAGTCCAGTCGGTGTACATCGCTCAGACGCAAAACCGTGGCCATCATCCCAGCAGACCGTGCCCGATCCGTGCGATCGGGCCATGCTGATGACATGCCGATGATCCTTTCTTTTGCCCGGGCGGCCTTGGTTCCAGCTGCGGCACTGGTTCCCGCTGCGGCACTCGGCCTCGCTGCGGTCCTGCTTCCCTTGGCTCCGGCGCGTGCCGGCGTGGAGTTTGACAACTGCCAGCCCACCGCTGATGGCGGCATCAGCTGCGACACGCGTGCCACCGGCAACACCTTGATGGACGACGAGTCGGCCCGGTATGGGCTCTTCGACGACGCCAGCCCCGGCTGGAATGAGTTCGATCCCGACCAGGGGTTTGAGGATGGTTTCGGTGGCAACGAGACCTGAGCTCTCCCGCTCCCATGGCCTGGGGGATTCGCTGATCGAGCGCCTCCACGCCGTGTAGCAGGCCCATGGATACCTGCCGCAGGCGGAGCTGCAACGCCTGGCAGGGGCGATGGCTCGCCCCCTCAGCGAGGTGATGGGTGTGGCCAGCTTCTATCACCTGTTTCGCTTCGATCCGCCGCCGCCGCACCGCTGCGTGGTGTGCCGCGGCACCGCCTGCTTTGTGCGGGGTGCCGAGCGGCTGGAGGCGGCCCTGCAGCAGCGGGGGGTGGGGTTTGAGACGGCCAGTTGTGTGGGGGCCTGCGGCCAGGCTCCGGTGCTGGTGTGCGATGGGGCTGTGGCCACTGGCGATCCCGGTGCGCTGCCATGGCTGTGACGGCCCCTCTGCGCTGGCGCTGCTGCGATGCCACCGCCTGCCGGGCGGCGGGGTCGGCGGCCCTGCGGCAGCGGCTCGAGGCCGAGGTGGGTGCCGATCGGGTCAAGCCGGTGGGCTGCCCCCTGGCCCGTTGGCCTTCAGCACCGACGGCTACGTGGTGCAACCGCTCGAATTTCCCGGCGGCGACATCGGCAGCCTGGCGGTGACCGGCACCGCCAACGACCTGGCCATGGTCGGGGCCAGGCCGCACCACCTGAGTGTGGGCCTGATCCTGGAGGAGGGGCTGGAGCTGGCGCTGCTGCGGCGGGTGGTGGCTTCGATGGCGGCGGCGGCCCAGCAGTGCGGCCTCACGATCGTGACCGGCGACACCAAGGTGGTGGAGCGCGGCAAGGCCGATGGGGTGTTCATCACCACCAGCGGCATCGGCGTGGTGGAGGCACCGCTGCCGATTGATCCCACCGCGATCCGCCCCGGCGATCAGCTGCTCGTGAGCGGCGATCTGGGCCGCCATGGGGTGGCGATCCTGGCGGCGCGCCATGGCCTGGCGTTGGTGCCGCCGGTGCTGAGCGATTGCGCGCCCCTCTGGCCCCAGGTGCAGGAGCTGCTGGCGGCGGGCGTGTGGATCCACTGCCTGCGCGACCTCACCCGCGGCGGCCTGGCCAGTGCCCTGCAGGAGTTGGCCGACGCGGTCGGGGTTGAGCTGGCGATCGAGGAGGTGCGTCTGCCGGTGGCTGAGCCGGTGGCGCGCACCTGCGACCTGCTGGGCTTTGAGCCATTGCACCTGGCCAATGAGGGCTGCTTTGTGGCGGTGGTGCCGCCCCAGGCCTGCGCTGCGGCCCGCGCGCTGTTGGAGCCGCGTGGCGGAGCCTGGGTCGGTTCGGTGCGGCCGGCCGGTGGGGCGGGGCCGCGGGTGTTGCTCAGGACGGCCCTTGGCACCGAACGGTTGCTGGTGCCCCTCAGCGGTGAGCTGCTGCCGCGCATCTGTTAAGCGGGCGTACAGCTGGGTCCCCTTTTGGGGGTAATCGGCTTGGAAGGGTCCCGTCGCTGGCTAGGTTTGTCGCAGTTCCGGTCAAGGCGTCCGCCCCGGAGAAAGGTCCATGGACCTCACCCCCTTTCTGAGCAGCCTGGAGGGCACCACGCTCGACCAGGTGCTGTTGTCGGTGGCGATCAGCGGCAAGGTGGCGATCGCCATGAAGGGCCGCTTCCTGCTGCGCTCCGTGTGTGAGAGCTTTCAGGACCGCACCCGCATCGGCTGTGCCGTCACCGATGAGGCCACCTGCCTGCGCTATCTGCTGCGGGAGCCCTACGAGCTGCTGATCTGCACCGACTACCTCGAGGACGGCAACGGCTTCGAGCTGGCCCGCAAGGCCCGCGCTGCCCAGCCCAGCCTGCGGGTGGTGGTGCTGGCGCTGGGGGATGTGATCCCGGCCCAATACGTCGATGCCCCCTGGTTGGAGGCGGTGGTGGCGGAGGCCGATTTCATCGGCGATCAGCGGCCCCTGCAGGCGGCGGTGCTGGCGGTGATGGGGCACCACTCGTATCGCAGTCCCGCCTTGCGCACCGGCACCCTGCCCTATCTCAGTTGCCCCCGGCTCACCAAGCGGGAATACGAGGTGCTGGATCTGCTGGCTAGCGGCCTCACCGATCGGGAGATCGCCGAGCGGCTGGTGGTCAGTGAGGAAACGGCGAAGACCTACACCAAGCGCCTGCTCAAAACCCTCGACGTCAACAACCGCCTGCAGGCGGTGCTCAAGGGCATGCGCTGCGGAATGGTTCAGATCTGACGCGTTCAGATCTGAATTGTCCCCCTATGGGGGGCTCGGGGACAGGGCCCTTGGGCGCAGAGTAATCCTGTGCCCACAAGGGTTCTCCGCTGACCCGAAGGCCGCTCGTTTCATGACCACCTCCCTGCCCGCTCCGGGCCTCACCATCGGTGAGCTCGAAGCCAACTACTCCCTGTACTGCAAGGCCCTGCGCCTGCTGATCCGCGAAGGCAAGTCGATTGCCAAGGTGCGTTGCACCGTCTGCTGGCAACGCCTCGAGATCCTCCACAATTGTCTGCCCGGTCAATACCGGGAGCCCGACTATCTCTTCGCCCTGCTGCAGAGGGAGCTGAAAACCGTCATTTAAGGCTCCGGGTCGAGCACCCAGAGGGCGAGGCCGCCGCCCCGGCCCCGGGCCAGCAACCAGCCCGAATCGGCGTTGCCCGTCCGGGCGATCAGGGCGAAGAAGGGGCGCCGGCGCGGCTCCGGTAGGCGTGTGATGGCGTGCCGCCACAGGGTCTGGCCGCCGAAGTTCAGCGCGAGCTCAGTGAACCAAAACTCCAGCAACGGCCGTGCGCCCCGCAGCTGGCCGTGGCCGCTGAAGCACAGCTGCAGAGCGCCGAGCTGCACGCTGTTGCGCACCGTGAGCGCGTCGTCAGCCGTGGCGCCTGCATCGATGCTGAGGCTGGCTTTCAGGCTTCGCAGCAGGGCGGCTGTCGTGGGGTTGGGCTGGGCCTGGGCTGTGCTCCAGAGCTGGTGGAGTCGCCAGCGGCCCACCAGGTTGGTTGTGGTGAGTTGGGAGCCTTGCCGGCGGCTGAGCCGTTCGCGCTCCAGCACCTCCGTGCCTGTGGGGATTGGGATGTCCATGGAGCGCCCTACGCCATACCCAGCATCCATAGTCACAGTGCAGACAGAGATGTTGTGACCATGCCTGGCCTCCAGCCACCTGCCATGGCCCCGTCCAGCCCGATGGCCAAGGATCCGTTCTGCGGGATGGTGGTGCCCACGGCCACAGCCCTCTCAGCCCAGCGGGCCAGCCGCACCTGTTACTTCTGCAGCCAGTGCTGCCGGCAAACGTTTCTGGCATCCGAGCAGGAGCTGCGTCGGATGCGTCGGCGCGTTGGTATTGCCCTCAGCGGCGTGCTGGCCTTGGCAATCGCGCGAGCCGGGGCCTTCCTGGCTTTGGCGGCCGGCGTGAGCCTGCTGAACATGGCGCCGGTGGCCCAGTTGCCCTAGCTCACCTGGGGTGTGTGGTTGTTCCTGCTGGCGACACCGGTGCAGGTGTTCGGGGGTTGGAGCTTCTATGTGGGGGCCTGGGCCGCCCTGCAGCGGCGCGCCCTGAACATGGACATGCTGATCGCGCTGGGCACCTCCGTGGCCTACCTCTACAGCGTGGTCGTCGTGTTTGCGCCCCAGCTCCTGCCGGTCGACATCGACGAGCGCGGTGTCTACTTCGAGGTGTCGGCGGTGGTGATCGCCTTTGTGTTGCTGGGCAAATACATGGAGGAGATCATCAAGCAGCGCTCCTCGGCGGCGGTGCGGCGGCTGTTGGATCTGCAGCCACCCACGGCCACGGTGATCCGCGAGGGCCAGGAGATGACCGTGCCGGCCGAGGCCGTGCTGCAGGGCGATCTGGTGCTGGTGCGCCCCGGCGAGAAGGTGCCCGCCGATGGGGTTGTTGTGGAGGGGCAATCGTCGCTGGACGAGGCGCTGATCACCGGCGAATCGCTACCGGTGAGCAAGCAGCCGGGAGCGGAGCTGATCGGCGGCACGATCAATGGGCGCGGGCTGCTGCGCTTTACGGCCACGCGGGTGGGGGCCGAGACGGCCCTGGCCCAGATCATCCGCATCGTCGAGGAGGCCCAGGCCAGCTCAGCGCCGGTGCAGCGGCTGGCGGATCGGGTAACGGCCTGGTTTGTGCCGGCGGTGGTGGCCGTGGCGTTTGCGGCCTTTGCCCTCTGGACCCTGGCCGGCAGCTTCAGCAGTGGCCTGCTGGCCTTCATCGCCGTGCTGGTGATCTCCTGCCCCTGCGCCCAGGGCATCCTGATCCGCAGCGGTGAGGTGCTGGAGCGGGTGGAGCGGCTCACCACCGTGGTGTTCGACAAAACCGGCACCCTCACCCAGGGCAAGCCCGCGCTCACCCAGGTGGTGCCGATGGCTGGGCAGTCGCGCGAGCAGGTGCTGCAGCTGGCGGCCTCGCTGGAACACGGCTCCGAGCACCCCCTGGCGGCGGCCCTGCTGGAGGCCGCCAGCGCTGAGGGGCTGGCGCTGCTGCCTGCCCGGGATTTCCAGGCCCAGGTGGGGGAAGGTGTGCAGGCAGTGGTGCAGGCAGTCGTGCAGGCAGTGGTGGGCGACCAGGCCCTGTGGCTGGGCAACCGGGCCCTGGCGCGGCGCGTTGTGCCCCAGCTTCCTGGGACTGTGCAACACGCTGTGCAACAACTGGAAACCGCCGGCAACACCGTGATGCTGCTGGGCCAGGGCGAGGCCGTGCTGGGCCTGCTGGCGGTGGCCGATACCGTGCGGCCGGAGGCGAGGCAGGCGGTGGAGCTGCTGCAGCAGCGGCGGATCCAGGTGGTGATGCTCAGCGGCGACAACCGCACCACGGCTGAGGCGATCGCCGCCCAGGTGGGCATCACCGAGGTGATTGCTGAGGTGCGTCCCGCCGATAAGGCCGACACCATTCGCGCCCTGCAGCAGGCCGGCCAGGTGGTGGCGATGGTGGGCGATGGGGTCAACGACGCCCCGGCCCTGGCCACCGCCGACATCGGCATCGCCATCGGCTCCGGGGCGGATGTGGCCAAGGAGGCGATCTGCTGCTGCTCGGCAACGACCTGCGCGATGTGGTGACGGCCATTGGTCTGTCGCGGGCCACGATGAACAAGATCCGCCAGAACCTGTTCTGGGCTTTCATCTACAACTCCCTGGGCGTGCCGATTGCGGCCCTGGGCTGGCTCAACCCGATGATTGCTGGTGCGGCGATGGCCCTGAGTTCGCTGTCGGTGATCGTGAATTGCTCGCTGCTGCGCCGCTACCGCCGCGCGGCTCAGGCCTGAACCAGCAGCAGCAGGCGGTTGCCCTCCGGATCCTGCAACCAGGCTTCCACCCCAAAGGGTTCGTGCCGCGCCGGTTCCAGTAACGATCCCCCCTCCGTGGTGGCCTGCTGGATCCAGGCCTGGAGCAGGGCGGCGGGGTCTCCAGCATCCACGGTCCGTTGCAGGCAAAGCGCCATCCGCCCTGGCTGCCTGGGTTGGGGCCGGCTGCGGGAGGGTGCGTAGAGCTCGAGGAAGCCACCGGCCGGCCAGGGCACGCGCCAGTGGCTCGATCCCGACCCTTGTTGGGCGGGGGCGTTCAGCAGGGCGGCATAAAAGCGAGCCAGGTTGGCCGGATCATCGGCGGCCAGCACGATCGAGCCTCTCATCGTCAGCCTGCCCCGCAACGCCTGATGCAGTGTTCCAGAGCTGGAGGCGGTTGGGCATGCTGCTGAGGCTGTGCACTGCCTGATCCAACAGGCCCGCCAGGCGCTTTGTGATTCGAAGACACAACCGGCTGAGGGGCTGAGGTCAGAGCTCAGCCGCCGTGATCAGGACACACTGGTTGTATCGGCAACGACCAGGCCCCACTCCAGCAGTAAGGCGGTCACCATCGCAATGGCACCAACGGTCCAGGCCGAGCGCATCAAGCGGCTGAGCATCAGAAAACGAACAGGAATCATCTGACCATCCAACTCTGAGTCGGCAGGTTCACCGGCCTCAGTGCCTGATCCCTGACGGCAGCGCTGCAGCACTGCGGCGAGCGCTGGGCTGCAACCGCACCCGGTAGCTGACATGGGCTGGGCCGAGCGCGTGGATCAGGGCATCCCGGGCCTCTTCCTGCAGGCTTTCGCGCTCCATGGCGCAGACGGCCAATCCAAGGGCGGCGTTCTCGCCGATCAAGGTGCCATCGGGCCGTTGGCTGACGGTGAACAGGGCTTCTCGCATGTGTGAACCATCCGGGCTCTGCTCGCCAGAGCCATCGCTTCTTGCATCCTCACGGCAACAGCGCGGTTGGCGGTGTGATCAGCCCTACCTGTTGAGGTGATGATTGCCGACCTTTTTCTGCTGCTTGCTGACGTCAGCTCTGTTCAGGCTGCCTGGGCATGGCGGTGGCGCAGGAGCTGGGGCGAAAGACGGCAGCCCAACTGAATCCCGCCTTGATCCAGAAGTCGACCCAGCCTTTGCACGGCTGACTGTTCTGGCCTGGAGAAGCGGCTCTGCTCGGAGAGAACCCAGTCAATCTCCGGCTGGGTGATGACTCCAGAACTCAGGGCCTCAAGGAACAGCTCGCCCAACACCATGACCTTTATAACGGAGTTGTTACATCTTGCACCGCTGCCGCGGTGAGCGCGAGCGAGGTGCTCCAGGAAGGCGCTTGAAAGCGACTGGTGCAACTGGGCAGGGCGACCACCTTTGCTTGCTTCACGTTTCTTCACTAAGCCTGCCAAGATTTCATAAACGCCCTCTGACCATGTCCACGTCTCTTCTGCTGGAGCTTTTTGGTGGCTTCGCGGGGGCCTGCTTCACGCTCTGGCTGGCAACCCAAAGCATGTCTTCACCCCGCGGCTCTGTGCTGGCTGGCCTGGCGCCGCTGAAGCCAGCCGTGCTGACCTATCTGCAGAGGCCAGGACTGCTGGCATCCGTCGGCCTGCTGCTGCTGCGCCTGAGCATCGGCGTGATGATGATTCATCACGGCCAGGAGAAGCTCGCCGACCCTCAGCAGTTCGCCAACACCTATGTGGCGTCGCTGCACCTGCCCTTCCCCCTCTTCTTTGCCTACGTGGCGGGATTCTCTGAGCTGATCGGCAGCTGGCTGGTGATCCTGGGCCTGCTTACCCCTCTGGGCGCCCTGGCCCTCACCGGCACGATGGCGACCGCCGCTTACCAGCACATCCTGACGGCCGGCCTGAACATTTACGTGCTGGAGCTGGTGGTGCTCTACCTGGGAGGCAGCCTGGCGCTGCTGCTGATCGGGCCGGGGCGTTTTTCCTTTGATGCCGGCATGGCTCCAGAGCTGATCGCTGGCATGGAAACCTCCAGCTCAAGCTTCGAATCGGAGTGGGCTGAGCGCTCCGGCTCCCTGACTCCGCTGGCCATCCCTGTAAAGGCCTTCGATCGGGCTGACTGATCCGAACGAGGTCGCAGTCAGCACATCCCCCGCGCCCCCGCCTGCAGCCGTCACATTGTGTTACAGTTCACTTAACAAATCGAAACAGTCATGGCTGAATCCACCCCCCGCTTCGGTTTTGTCGCCTTCGCCGAGACCTGGAATGGCCGTTTGGCCATGCTCGGCTTCGTGATCGGCCTGGGCACCGAGCTGCTCACCGGCCAGAGCATCCTCGGCCAGCTCGGTCTGGGCTGAGCCCATGACCACTGACGTGCTCAGTCGCCCCACCGACCTAACCCCGAGGACTCGATGATCGCCACCCTCTGCGTTGTGCTTTTTGGTGCCTGGGTTTTCGGTGCCTTGCTCCAGCCCGATCTCGCGGACTGATGCTTCAGCTTCTGATTCATTCTTGAAAATCCCATGACCAACACCCCCGCTAACGACCAATGGCTCGAGCACCGCGCCGAGCAACTGATGCTTCTGGAGCAGCTCAAGCGAGCTGAGCTTTTCAATGGCCGAGCCGCCATGCTCGGCATCGTGCTCGGCATCGTCACTGAGTCCATCACTGGTTCTGGCATCGCGCATCAGATCGGCCTCGGTGCGTTGGTGGACGGCTACGCCGCCTGCCGCACCCAGTTCCTGCCCTTCTGCTTCTGAGATTTACGGCCTTTGGGCCTGCCATCAGCCCCCGGCCCTGCCGGGGGTTTTGTTGTGGCTGCAGCTCGTCTCTCCACGGCTAAACGACCAGCGCCTCCACGCGCCAGGCATCAAGAACAAGACGTAGCAAAAGAGACCTTAAATGGTAACAATTTTGACACTTCGCTTGTAATGATTTTCCGGTAATCATTTCAGGGCACCTCGAATAATCAGTACAAATGGGAAATCTTGCGGACATAAAAAAGCCGCCAAGGAGGCGGCTGAGCAACAATACATTATATTGGCTATTGACGAGTTTCCCTGAACCGTGGCACTTCTATGAGTGACTCATGCAAACACTACTACGTGGGCAGAGCGCTGGAGAAAACGAAGGAAGTTGAATGTCAGGTTCTTGAGGCCCCACCAAGCCTCGTTCCTTTCTAGCCCAATCTTTCTTGACAGCTTTCCACCCATGGACATGGTCATGCAGCCAAAGACATGCTCGACACAAGCTCTAATTGACAACTTGACACGATTCAATTCCTTGGCTGCATCGCTAAGCGGTTGATTGCGAGCGCCTTTTTCGTGGATCAGGCTGTCGAATCCACCGAGATTCAGAAGATTATCAAAGCTTTCACCGGAATATGCTGAGTCTGCCCAGACATAGTCATGCTCGTTTTCTGGATCAAGCAGTCGTGGAAGCATCTGGCTGTCATGGATATTGG
>NZ_JAGQCZ010000017.1:0-44672 GCF_024346435.1 Cyanobium sp. Alchichica 3B3-8F6
GGCCTGCAGGAAGGCGATCAGATCAGCACTGGCAACAGAATGGGCCAACGGACGGGAGCAGTCCCGACAAAACCGGCACCAGCATGGCCGCGCCAGCTGCCTTGTGCCTGACTTTCAGTCGGCCCTGCCCTCCGGAAAGGGTCACAGGACCTCCTGAGTTACACCACTCGGAGGGGCGCTACCCGATCTGGCTTTTTCAGGAGTCCCTAATCATACCTACAGGCAACAACTAAATAATATTGCTGTTACGCCGAAAATTAATTAGCAGAGGCTTCGCTGCAGTTAAACTAGCTGCCATGAGGGCGGAGTCTCAATTTTGAATCCCCATCTCCTGGGAGCCAGGATTTTTTTGTCGGAATTTTTATTAAGGTATGCAGCCCACCAGCTATATGTGCTGTTTGCAAGGATCTGATGGCAGCAGCTGCTCATCAGGAAGAAGTCCTCGCGGTGATCGTCGGTACGTACAACCGTATGATTCAAGCCTGAGAACGGCTCTGGGTTAATGCCCTTAGGGCTATCCGCAAATATCATGTAATGAGCTCCTGAAAAATGGTTATTTAGATATTCAAAGGCTCTCGAGTAATAATCGGCTGGAAGAACATGGCGATAATCTACTGTGCGGAAATGAACAGCAACTGACGTTTTAGAGGAATGAATTTTCTCTAAGATCCTTGCCGATTCAACTGATAGATGTATTGCGTATTCAAGTTCACTTGATAAATGCTTCCATTGGCCTTTAAAGTGATCTTCTGATTGCCAATATCCCCTAAGTTCAATGGCTTTGTTTACATGAACATTCTGTAGGCTCTTGACCTTCTTTTCCAAGAGTACATTCCGATATTGCATTGGCCCGAACTTGTTAATTAGCCTCTTTACTCTTGTATCCTCAAAGTTGCACATTTGGAAGTGCTGAAAATTGACATCAAAAATGTCGAGCGAGTAATTGCGCTGATACCTTAAATCATCTCGAAATCCAGATTCAGTGTCTATGAATAACTTGGTGTTATTTCGATAAGCCAAGGCCTTCCCAGCTGCATACATAAACAGTTGATTGCCAAGACCACCTTCTAGGCAGACATACACCCCCTTTTCAAGCATTCTGTTTCCACTCTGTGAAGAGGCGGGCACCCGCAGACTTATCGACTCTACTATTAATCATATTTATGACATGACCAGCATCAATAGCTGGAATGGAGAAAGACTGGCTGATATCAGCGCAGACTTCGAGGGATCCGATCCCTGCTCCAACAAGACAGATATCTGTCTCTCTGGGGATTTGCAAAAGTATATCATTTTTGTAGTGCTGCCAACTTGTAGCCACATACTCTGAGGGTATGCAAACCGAACTGATCCGCGCTCCGCTGCCACCTTTATTAAACCACTCATTAGCAAGCTTCATGTTAAGGTCAGAGTTCAGTATGCAGATATTCTTGCCTCCACAAGCGCTCAAAAATGTGTTAGAAGTGAGATAGGCATAGATCGCATAAAATGGAACATAATGATCTGGCGTAAGACGAATACCGTGTGAGGACAACAAGCGTATAAAAGAAAGAGCCGAACCAGGCTTTTCTTTAAGCCCCAAAATTTTTTTTAGTGATGGATGGAACTGTAGATTGCCCGGGAAGATTAGCGGAGCTATAAAGCCTTTTGTCTGCACATATTCAAGGGCATGGATGTGTTTCGCCAACACAGCCTGAATCTCTCGTCGACTTCTGGCTTGCTTGTAGAGACCATTGCAAGCCAGACTTAGCGAATAAAATGCATATTCGCCGTCAGCAAATCTAATAATAGGCAAAGCCTCGCGCATTGCCATCGCCGCGAGGATGCGCTCGTGAAGATATTGAACATTCTCTTGCAGAGATGTCCTTGATGAATGAACAAGACTTATTGTCTCTCGAGCCAACTTGGGCCGTTGTGAGATAATCTTCTGATTAGCCAACCGCTCATCATCAATTGATTCAAAGCAGAAGCCCTCTGAAAGCGCCCTTCTGAGAGCATTGGAGCGGAAGAAACCGCTGAGGATGTCAAGAGCATCCATAGTTTTGTTGGTCATTGATCTGTAGCTAAGAAGGTTTACCGGGACCAATCTTGTGGACTATTTCTCGTAGGATAGATCACTTGGATTTGCCATTAATCCCCGTTTTGTTTGAAATAGTTTTCGTACAACCAATCATTCGCATTGAGGAAAGGCTTTACGCGGTTATAGTTGTCCACAATAGCAGGAAGCCGTCGTTCATATTCTGCAGGTGTGCATAATTGGATGATTTTTTCAATGTCATCCAAGTCAGATGCTTTTAACTGGATGATCCCATCTGGATTGAAAAACTGATCAATCTTGCTGGCTCCTAAATAAATCGGAATTGTCATTGCGGCAAAGCAACTTGTTAGCCGCTCTGTAAAGAATAAAGGCTTAAGATCGTTCTCAATGGCGAATGAAAAACGGTAATCCGTCAACGTTTCACTTAGCTGAACTTGTGTTCCGCCATCAAACGTGCCATAGGTATCAACATGGTCATTCTCCTTGAGCTTTCTGGCGAGTTCAAGCCGAAACTTGTGGAATCTAGTTTGAAATTTTGCAGATGACAGTATAGAAATGCCTTTTGTTTTTCTAAGATAGGCTGTATTTGAAAGCATGCCGCCACCAATCTTGTTGCCATACCAGGCGCTGGCACACCCCGGAAAAAAGCGGGCATTTGGTACAGCCTCAAGAATATCTTCGCTGAACGTAAAAATAAAATTAAACTCTTCCGCTAGGCTCTTGTGGCGGGCAAATAGAGTGTAGTCTTTTGGGACTAAAGCTTCTGATTCCCAAAGTATACCGTAGCGTCTTGCTGGAGTCCCCATTGTCTCCAGCATTGCATTGTGGGTATAGAAGTGGGTATTTAGACCTATATTGTAGCGGTCCCAGATAAAATACTTCGACTGCATGTAGCTTGGGTGGTGTGCCCATTGGGCATCCCGCAGAAAAAAAGTGCGCATTGTCTGGCCTTCTTCATTAAAGATAGAGGGCTCTTCGGAATTAAGATTATGGTTGCTATTGTAGACAGGAAGATATATTCTTTTGTATGGCTTGGAAATGGTCGTTGCCGATGTCCGCTTGCCTCTCAGTCGATCAATTGCGACTTGTCCAAAATTCCATTTCATGGATTATCTCAATTGTTGTTAATTGCAAGAGGCTATCTTAGAGTTCGCTCGCCGCGAACCATGTTGGCGAGTCGGCTACTCCAGTACTTGCGAATGTCCCGCCATGTTTTCCTATTCAGAGTTGCTGGAACACAACTCAGCGCCTGTTTGTAGTAGCTGGGTTGATTTGCTCTCCGCCAAGGCTTTCCTAGTGGGCCTGCATAATGAATAATCTTAGTATTGATCTTGGCACCTTCAAGGTCGTCGATTGAGTAATGATCTGACAGCCATGAGAATTCAGGAGCGCTCCGGACTGACTGCTCCTCGTAAACCGTCTCTAATACGCAATATTCAAATGGCAGCGAATGAATGTGGCTGCAGGTCAGATTTAGTGCGTCTAAGTCGAACATCTTAAGTCTTTTGCCATACCTCTTTGCGGTATTTAAGAGTCTTTCGGTGAGTGTTTCTCTGCGCATCTTGCTCAAGTCCATGAGCAAGAAGCCCGACATGTATACATATTTAGAGTTGTTTTCGGGGAAGTGGTTGTGGCATTTCATCGCAGGGCTATTCACTTCGCCAATGACTGCTCCAATTGGAGCGCCCTTCATGTCTATATCCATCAAAGACGACAAATCGCCCTTGAAGTAGACGTCAATATCTGAATAAATGGCGCGATCGCATTTAGTGAGTAGCTCGGGGATTAAAAATCGATAATAGACGACCTCGGTCCAGCTTCCGCCCCCTGATGGAAGCCCCTTAAACCGGTTATTGTCGATTTTATGAAAAACGACTGTGTGGCGAGTTTCCTTGGCAATGTCAGCGAAAGCTGCGTTTATCTTTGTGCTAAATCCGGGGTGTAATATATGAATCTGATAGGTTGTGTCTTTCTGTGCTGCATCGATAAGACTCCTGATCGCGACAGCGGCTGGACGTAAGACGCGCCTGTCAAATGCAAAGACGATAGGGACTGTTGTTGTGCTCATATCAGACTCTTTAGATTCTCAAGTGACTCAGCATAGATTGACCTGGCTGTTTCGGCAACAGCTTTTTGAAGCGAGTCGTAGTGATCTGGTGTCATCATAATGGCTTTTTCCATTGCGATGAGGAAATCGCTGTTGCCGTCGTAGATGACTGAATTGCTCTCGTTGAGTTTATTGATGGGCGCAAATGACTGTTCTAATATCACTGGCTTGTGAAAGCCAAGTGCCAATTGAAATGTGCCGCTGGTGCCGGTTGTGATGTAGCGTCTGTGGCTTGGGTTGTTCGGGTCAAGCAATGGCAGAAGAAAATCACAGCATTGCATTTGCTCGTAGAGTTCCTGGAATGTTAAGCGGCCTAAGTGGAGGAAATACTGCTGCAAATGTCTGGGAATGGCGCTGGGATTATTTTTGCCGATGACGAGAACGGTAAAGTTGCTGACTCCCTTTTGATGAAGCCCCTCAACGGCGCTGATCAGCAGATCGCTGTTTCTGCGTTTATCTCTGATTGCGCCAACTGTTGCAAAGATTGTGCGCGCTTCTTTTTGATGCTCCCCTAACTCCCCAAAATAGTGAGGATTGACTGGCGTTGTAATTGAGTTCTTGTAGTCTGTTTCCCGCAGTGTGATGATATCACTTGTTAGCGTGCCGAGGTCTGCACCATTTTTGATGTCGTGCTCGACTAGAAGAACCCGTTGGTTTTGGTTGAGTGGAGCAAATAGTCCACTCGCATGATCGTAGTCGGCGTTGGGAGTGAGTTTGCCCACCGTCGTCACGAGGATGCCTGATGAAGAGGCCAACCCATTTTCTTTGAAGAATTTCTGTGTGGCTCTTTTTGATAGCCGGTTGATATGCAGCCTTTCGTGTGTAAAGTTGCAGAAAAGCCCTTCGTCGATCCGCTTAGGCTCAATGAGTACCGATACGTCGTATCCGGTATCGAGCAGGAGTTTGCAGTAGCCCGGAACGACCTCTGCGTGGGATCTCGAGCAAGGTTCCCACACGAAGAATGTGTTTTCGTTGTAATAGGGTTTGGCCGTTTTGCCGCAGAGCAGGTTTAGGAATCGTTGTGCGAACCTTGCCCGGCTGCCTGATTGATTTTTATTCGTTGCTTTTGTTTTCACTGCTGTCTGGGGTTCCCCTTTTTGCTTTTGCCTATGTTGTTGCGACTGTGCATGCACTTTGGTTGAGTGATGTCGGCTGTGATCCACTGCTTGGTCGATCAATAACCATTGCTGATACTCACCCTCCGCTGTTCGCCGCCCTTCTCGATCAAAGCACTGTCGCCACTGGCTGAGCGCAGGCGCCAGCCGCTGCTGCCGATGCTTTCGCCCACGGCGGCGCTGGTGGAGCTGGCGCCGAGTTGAAAGATGGCCGACCCGCTCTGGCCGGGCACCTGCACCACGCCCACCAGTTGGGGTGCGCTTCCACCGCCTCCGCCGCTGGAGCTGCTTGCGTCGCCTGTCGCGGCTGGAGCGGGGCTGGTGATCCAGCTGTTGATAGGCACCTGGAGCATGGAGGCCGCGGGGGCGTGGCTCGCGGGCAGGGTGGCCAGTTCTTCCATCCAGGGTTCGCCGCCACCCGGCGGCGGCGGTGGCAGCTCGCCATCCTGGTGCGTTGGCTTTGTGGCTTCTGCCTGGGTGGCAGTTTCAGCGGCGGCCGTGGTGCCGGGTCCTATGGCTCGCAGCCGCTCGATCAGCAGCATGGTGCGTTCCTGGCGGATTGCTTGCTGGCTGTGGTTCCACACTCCCAACACGACTAGGGCCATCCCGGCCATCAGCATCCCCGTGACGCTGGCTCCGGCCAGCAACCAACTCGGCTGGTGGCCGAGCTGGTCGATCCAGCTTCGGAATCGAGGGTTTGCTTGCGTGGTTGGGCCTGGCTTCGGTGGGGTCGTCAGATCCCTTGGCTCGAGGGGGATGTTGGGGGCGTCGCAGACCTTAACCTCGATCGGGTTTTCCGGCTCAAACACGCGGTTAAGCATCTGTTCGGCCTTGAGCTCCCAGTAGGCCCTCGAGGTGGGGATCCCGCGTACCGGACTCACCTAGCGCCCCTGCTCACGTGCTGGCTTTCACGCTACCGAGGCTTTGGGGGCTTGACGAGTCTTGGCGCCTGCGGATCTCCAGCCACAGCATCAGGGCGGTGATATCGGCCGGGCTGACGCCCGGCACCCGTGAGGCCTGGCCCAGGCTGCTCGGCTGCACGGCGGTGAGCTTTTCGCGCGCTTCCTTTGAGAGGGTGCCGATGCTGGCGTAATCGACGCCGGCGGGAATCGGCCGGTGTGCTTGCTTTTTCACCTGGTCGATCTGCTGCTGCTGGCGGGCCAGGTAGCCGCTGTATTTGATGTCGATCTCGGCGCCTTCCCGCACATCGGCCGGCAGCTCGGCATCAGCCAGGCCGTGCTGCACCAGATCGCTGCTGTGGAAGCCGGAGCGGCGGAGCAAGTCGGCCAGGGTGATCGAGCCCCTGATGGACGCGCCGGTGGCGGCTTCCACGGTCGAGGCTGCTGGGTCGCTGCCCTTGAGGCGCACCGTTTCGAGCCGCTGTTTTTCGGCCCCAATGGCCTTCTGTTTGCGGTTGTAGATCTCCCAGCGCCGGTCGTCGATCAGCCCCAGCTCGCGGCCTAGAGGGGTGAGGCGCCGGTCGGCGTTGTCGCCGCGCAGCACCAGCCGGTATTCGCTGCGGCTGGTGAGCACCCGGTAGGGCTCGCGGAGATCCTTGGTGATCAGGTCATCGATCATCGTGCCGATGTAGCTGCCCTCCCGGGGGAAGTGCACCGCGCTCTGGCCGCGCACCTGCCGGGCGGCGTTGAGGCCCGCCACCAGCCCCTGGGCGGCGGCTTCCTCGTAGCCGGTGGTGCCGTTGAGCTGGCCAGCGGCATAGAGCCCCGCCACCCGCTTGGTTTCCAGGCTGGCTTTGAGCTGGGTGGCGGGCAGGTAGTCGTAGTCGACGGCGTAGGCGGGCCGCAGCATCACGCACTGCTCCAGGCCCGGCAGGGTGCGCAGCAGCTCCAGCTGCAGCCGCTCCGGCAGGCCGGTGGAGAAGCCCTGCACGTAGATCTCGGGGGTGTCGCGGCCTTCGGGCTCCAGGAAAATCTGGTGACTCTCCTTGTCGGCAAAGCGCACGATCTTGTCTTCGATCGACGGGCAGTAGCGGGGGCCCTTGCTGTCGATCACACCGCCGTAGATCGGCGTGAGGTGAAGGTTGTCGCGGATCAGCTGGTGGGTGGCGGCGGTGGTGCGGGTGATGTGGCAGCTCATCGGCTCGCCGCTCACCCAGGCCGCCGGATCAAACGAGAAGAAGCGATCGTGGGCATCGCTGGGCTGCTCTTCCAGTTGGTCGAGGGCGATGCTGCGCCGGTCCACCCGAGCGGGGGTGCCGGTCTTGAGGCGGCCCATCTGGAAGCCCAGTGCCTCGAGGGCCTCGGTGAGCCCCTCGGCGGGCTGTTCGCCGGCCCGGCCTGCCGGCATCGACTGGTGCCCTACCCAGATCTGGCCCCCCAGGAAGGTGCCGGTGGTGAGGATCACGGCCGGCGCGGCATAGACGCTGCCGAAGTAGGTGCGCACGCCGGTGATCCGGGCGCCCCCGTCCGCGTCCTCCACCTCCAGCCCCGTCACCATCGCTTCGCGCAGGGCCAGATTTGGGGTGTGCTGCAGCAGCTGCAGCATCTGGCGGGCGTACTGGCGCTTGTCGGTTTGGGCGCGCAGGGCCCATACGGCCGGGCCGCGGCTGGCGTTGAGCACCCGCTTCTGCAGGGCCGTGGCATCGGCGAGTCGGCCGATCACACCGCCGAGGGCGTCCACTTCATGCACCAGCTGGCTCTTGGCCGGCCCGCCCACCGCAGGGTTGCAGGGCTGCCAGGCGATGCGATCGAGGTTCAGCGAAAACAGGGCTGTGTTCAGCCCCAGCCGAGCCGCGGTGAGGGCCGCTTCACAGCCGGCGTGGCCGCCGCCCACCACGATCACATCGAAGTGCTCAGTGGGTGTCGCGGTCATGGTCATGCCTTCTATTCAAACCCGGCGTTCGTGCCAGTGCCGTTAGTGCCAGTGGCGGCGCACGTCATCGGCCAGGTAACTCCAGAGCCGAGGATGCAGCGGGTGGCGCAGGATCGTGTGCTGGGGATGGCGCCAGGGGTGCAACACCTCGTCGGGCTTGGGCCTGCCATGGAATTTGAGGATCGTGCTGGCAGCAAGCTCGCGCTGGGCCGCCTCGGGATCGCGCCGGGCCAGTTTGAGCAGCGCCTTGTAGGAGCTCACCAGGCCTTCGGGCCAGTAGGTGAGGGCGGCTGGCGCGGTCTCGCCGAAAACGTGAAAGATGACGTTCTGGTCGCCAGGGAAGACGATGTCGGCGTAGCGCCCCTGCTGCCACGCGTCCCACACTGCCTGGGTGTGGGCGTCGGGCCGGCACCAGAGCACGGAGGAATTGAGGATCGGGTAGTTCCAGTCGCGCACGCCGATCACACTGGCGCTGCTGCTGCGGCCGATCGCGATCAGGGGCTCCAGGCTGGCGCGGATTACCAGGGTGCTGTCGAGAAACAGAAAGGGATCTGTGCCGGTGAGGGCCTGGTCGAACAGGCGCAGCTTGCCGAAAAAGCCCTGCAGGGAGTCGCCCTGCAGATCCCGCACCTCCAGCTGCTGGTGTGCGGCGCCGGGGGACTCGAAGCGACCTGCTTCCGGACGATCGGTGTAGATGATAAAGCGATGGGCTTCCGGCAGGTGCCGGGCCACCATCGCGGCCAGGCGGCTCACCCACAGATCGGGGTAGCGGTGGCCGGTTTGCACCGTCAATACGGTGGGCGGCGCCCGGTCTGGCGACATGGATCAGGCAGCCAGATTGCGGAACCGGGTGAACTGGGGCTCAAACAGCAGTTTCACGGTGCCCACCGGGCCGTTGCGGTGCTTGGTCACGATCACTTCGGTGATGCCCCGGTCGGGGGTTTCGGGGTTGTAGTACTCGTCGCGGTAGATCATCAGCACCAGGTCGGCGTCTTGCTCGATTGAGCCCGATTCCCGCAGGTCGCTCAGCATCGGGCGCTTGTTGGTGCGTGATTCGACGCCGCGGCTCAGCTGGGAGAGGGCCATCACCGGCACGTTCAGCTCGCGGGCCATGCCCTTGAGGCCGCGGGTGATGCGCGAGAGCTCCTGCACCCGGTTGTCGGGGGTGGAGCCCTCCATCAGCTGCAGGTAGTCGATCACGATCAGGCCCAGCTCCTTGCCGGTTTCGGCCATCAGCCGGCGGCAGAGCGAGCGCATCTCCAGCACGCCGGAGTTGGGTTTGTCGTCGAGGAACAGGGGCAGCTGGCCGAGGCTGTTGATGCCCTGGCCGAGCAGGGGCCATTCCTCCTGCTGCAACCGACCGGTGCGCAGCCGGCCGCTCTCGATCCCCACCTCCATCGACAGCAGGCGGTAGGTGAGCTGCTCCTTGCTCATCTCCAGCGAGAACACGCACACCGGCAGGGCGTGGATCTGGGCGACGTTCTTGGCGATGTTGAGCACGATCGAGGTTTTGCCCATCGCCGGCCGGCCGGCCACGATGATCAGGTCGCTCCGCTGCAGCCCCTGGGTGATGGCATCGAGGTCGTAGAAGTTGCAGGGGATGCCGGCGACGGCGGTGCCCAGCGAGCGACTCTCGATCTCGTTGAAGGTGCTGGTGAGGATCTCGGCGGTGGGGGTGAGACCCGTGCTGGGTTTCTCCTGGCTGATGGCGAAAATCTTCTGCTCGGCCTCATCGAGCACCTGCTCCATCGGCTTGCTCTGGTCGAAGCCCAGGGCGATCACCTCGTTGCCAGAGCGGATCAGCTGGCGCCGCAGAAACTTGTCCATCACCAGGCGAGCCACCTGGTCGATCGAGGCGGTGGAGGTGATCCGCTCCACGAGCTCCACCAGCCGCCCCTGGCCGCCCACTTTCTCCAGGGCGCCGGTGTCGGCCAGCCAGGCGCACATGGCCGTCAGGTCGGTGGGCTTGCCCTGGCTGTGCAGCATCACCGCCGTGCGATAGATCTCGCGGTGGGCGGAGAGGTAGAAGGCCTCCGGCTGCAGCACGTCGGCCACGCGGCTGATGGCATCGGGATCGAGCAGGATCCCGCCGAGCACGGCCTCCTCGGCCTCCAGGTTCTGGGGGGGCACCGAGTCGGGCAGGGCCTCAAAGCGCGCCTCGGCATCACCGTTGCGCCCGCCCTTGGGACTGCCGGCGCGCTCACGGCCGGGCGGGTTGAGGGGAACGCTCACCATCGGCTTTGGAGGGCAGGAATGCCGGGTTGTCCATCCTGCCGGGTTAGGCGTGGTTTGACCAGCGATTGGGCGCTGCGGCTGGGGTGTTCAGCAAAAAGCCACCCCACGGGTGGGGTGGCTAGGACGCCCATAAGGCTGTGGGCGTCAGTGGCTGACCACTTCCAGGTTGATCTCGGCGGTGACTTCAGGGTGGAGCTTGACCTGCACCTTGTAGGCGCCGGTGCGGTGGATTTCCGGCACCAGGATGTCGCGGCGATCCACTTCTTTCTTGGTGGCGGCTTCGATGGCTTCGGCCACGTCGCCGTTGGTCACGGTGCCAAACAGCACGTCGTCGCCACCGGTTTGCTTCTTGACGGTGAAGCGGCCGATCGTGTCGAAGGCGGTGCGGAAGGCAACCGCTTCAGCTTTGAGGGCAGCCTGACGCTCCGCTTCCTTGGCCCGGCGGGCCTCCACCTGGCGGAGCACCGCGGCGGTGACTGGCACGGCTTTGCCGGTTGGCACCAGGAAGTTGCGGGCATAGCCGGGGGCCACGTCCACCAGATCCCCGTCCTTGCCCAGGCTGAGAACGTCTGCGTTGAGGACGACTTGAACGCGTTTGGCCATGGGATAACTGACGATTTAACGGGGTGCGACCTCTCAGATTAGATCAGTGTGTGTGGCCCCCCTGTGTCGCCATCTCCCAGCGGTGCCCATGCCCGCTGATGACTGAGGCCGAATCGCTGCGCTGAACAAGCGCTACGCCGATCTCTCCGGCGCTACCGGCGTGAATCCTTCCGTCGTGTCCCCTTGGGCTGCGGGCCCTGGACCTTCAGCTGGAGTGGAGCCACTAGCGCATTACAGGTGTTCGGGTTTCAGTCCAGTGTGTTTGGCAATCCTGGCGAGCATGCGAGGACCGATTTCCTCCCCATCGTGGAAGGCAAAAACGACGTCGGACCAGCCTTCACGGCACAAGGTTTGATGCGAACCGCTCTGGCGTTTGACCCTCCAGCCAAGGTTCATCAAGGCCGCCAAAACTCTCCTGGCTTTGACCGACGGCCACTGGCTCATGCCGCAGTTGGGACCACGATGCTGATGTCGCGAGGCACAGCTTCCCCATGCTCAAGTTGCTCGGCCAGGGCTCGCAGGGCGAGGGCTTCGGCTTTCGTCATTGCTTCATCTGCTGAGGCCCCGTAAGCGAGCGCGCCTGGCAGCTGAGCAACCTCAGCAAGCCAGCGGCCGTCTGCCTCCCTTTCGACCTCAAGCGTGAACTGCATGGGAATCACCCTTCATCCATGCATTCTATGAAGGTCTCAGCCCCTGCTTCCCGCTCTGGCGGCCGCAGCGGGCAGGCGCACCTGGTGAGCCAGGCCCAGGGCCCGCATCAGCCGGATGTGCTGCCAGGTGAGATCGATCTGTCGGCCGAAGCCGTGGCGGGCCGAATGGGGATAGGCGTGGTGGTTGTTGTGCCAGCCCTCGCCGAAGGTGAGCGCCGCCACCCAGGCGTTGTTGCGGGAGCCGTCGCCGCTGTCGTGGCTCACCTCACCCCAGAGGTGGGTGGCCGAATTCACCAGCCAGGTGCAGTGGTAGACGATCACCAGGCGCAAGGGGATGCCCCACAGCACCAGGCCCCAGCCGCCGGCACCCGTGGCGGTGCCGATCCAGAAGAGCAGGGCGGCCAGGGGGATCTGCAGCAGCAGGAAGTTGTTGTTCAGCCAGCGGTAGTAGGGATCCTTGGCCAGGTCGCCGGCGAGGCGGGGCACCGCCCCCATGGCGGGGATGGGGGCAAACATCCAGCCCATGTGGCTCCACCAGAAGCCCTTGAGGCTGGTGTGGTGATCCACGTCGGTATCAGAAAACTTGTGGTGGTGCCGGTGCAGGCCCACCCAGTCGAGGGGGCCGTGCTGGCAGCTGAGGGCGCCGCAGGTGGCGAAGAAGCGCTCCAGCCACTGGGGCACCCGGAAGGAGCGGTGGCTCAGCATCCGGTGGTAGCCGATGGTCACGCCCAGGCAGGCGGTAACCCAATAGAGCACCAGGAAGCTGGCCAGGGCGGGCCCACTCCAGAACTGGGGTAGCAGGGCTACCAGGGCCAGCCCGTGGATCACCACCATGAAGCCGATCGTGACCCAGCTGGTGCTTTTCGGCCCCTTGCTGCTGGGCGCTTCGCCGCGGCGGGGCTGGTGCAGGGCCTCGGCCCGCCTTTGCCCGCTGACGCCCTTATTGATGAGGGCAGGCTTGCGGGTGGCCAGGCGATAGGTGGCTGGCTTGACTGGTGCGGCTGGCTTAACTGGTGCGGCCATGCGGACCGACTCCGAACTGATCGCTACAATAGTAGTAATACGGATCCGTATCGCGTGGGATATCGGGAAGAGCTCGCATCAGGCCGTGTTGCGTTCGCCCATCTGATCAAGGTGTGGCATGAGCGCAACGGCTGGTCGCACCGGGTGTTGCCGGCCCTGGCGGAGGCCCTGGATCTGGGCAGGGTCCACAACTCCCAGCTATCGATGCTGCGCAACGGTAAGTTGGCATCCCCGGGTCCGGAGGTGTTCCTGGCCCTGGGCCAGATCAACCAACTGCTGGCCGCCGAGGTGCGGGGTGGGGTGCTCGGCGAGCCGCTGCTGCAGCGCCTGGCGGACCACCCGGAGCTGGTGGCGGCCCTGGAGAGCTCAGCCCTGCCCGTTCAGGATGAGGGGGTGTCGGTGCTGGGCCCGGGCGAGCTGCTGGAGGTGTTTGTGGGGCTGCGCCAGCCGCCGGTGGCCTTCGACCTGCGCATTACCAGCGACGAGGCAGGGCCGTTGAGTGCGGCGCTGTCCCAGTTGTTCACGGCTGGTCAGCCCTGGCGCCTCTGCCGCGATCAACTGATGGCGGCCTATCCGGTGGAGAAGCGCCAGCGGCGGGAGCGTTTCGCCGAGGTGATGGCCGGCCAGCGAGATTTTTCGGCCGCCGAACTCGACAGCGAACTCCCCGATCTGCGCCGCACCCTGGCCCGGCTCGGGGCGACGGGTGAGGGAGATCTGGGGCCGGATCAGTTTCTGGAGTTGCTGCGCCAGCAGGCGCGGGCCATGGGCGTGGTGGGCGAGACCGGCCGCGGTCAGCTGGATCTGGCGGCGGCGATCCGGCAGCAGTTGCGCGATCCGGGCTGCAGCCTGTTGAGTGGCGGCCTTCAGGACGACCGGTAGCTGGCCACCCGCATCCGCTTGGCCCAGCCCAGAGCCCGCAGCAGCTTGATGTGCTGCCAGGTGATGTCGAATTCAAACCAGCGCAGGCCGTGGCGCGCCGAATGGGGGAAGGCGTGGTGGTTGTTGTGCCAGCCCTCGCCGAAGCTGAGGATCGCCACCCACCAGCAATTGCGGGAGCGGTCGGGGCAGTCGAAGTTGCGGTAGCCGCAGAAGTGGGTGGCGGAATTCACCAGCCAGGTGACGTGATACACGATCACAAGCCGCAGTGGGATCGCCCAGAGCACCAGGCCCAGGCCACCGCCGTGCACCTGGGCAGCGTTGCCATACCAGTAGAGGCCGGCGGCGAGGGGAAGCTGCAGCAGCAGAAACCAGCGGTCGAGCCAGCGGTAGAAGGGGTCGCGCTGCAGGTCGCCGGTGAGCCGCTGCACGTGCTGCAGGGCCGGAATCTCATGCAGCATCCAGGCGCTGTGGGCCCACCACAGGCCGCGGCCGGCGTCGTGGTGGTCGTTGGGTTGGTCGGAATACTTGTGGTGGTGGCGGTGCAGCCCCACCCACTCGATCGGGCCGCTCTGACAGGCCAGGGCTCCCATCAGCACCAGCAGGCGCTCCAGCCATTGGGGGGCGCTGAAGCTGCGGTGGGTCACCAGCCGGTGCAGGCCCAGGGTCACGCCCAGCACGGTCGTCCAATACAGAACGGCCAGCACCACCACGGCCTGCCAGCTCCAGAAGCGCGGCAGCAGGGCAAACACCGCCCCCACGTGCATCGCCAGCATGAAGCCGGTGGTGCCGGTCTTGAATTTGCGTTGCCGCGGCGGCAGGGGATCGCGTGCAGAAACCAGCGACGCACGGATGCGGAGCTCGTCCTGACTGCTGGGGGCTGCGGTGCTGGGGGCTTCGACCTTCAGAACCTGGGCATTCAGGCCTGGCGCTGCACCGTTGGTGTCACGGTTGTGGCGGGCCGGATCAGTACTCAGAACCAACGCATTCTCCGGGTGATGCATGCCCGGTAACGCCTTGGCAATGGCGCCGTGGGACAGCGGCGAGAAATCTAACTGCGCAGTGCCCGGCAACATGGAGCCTGGCCGCATGGCAAGGGGATGACCGACTGGGCTGCAGAACGGGTGGCCGCTGCGGTTGCTGCCACGGCCAGCGCCGCTGCCCGCCACACCGATGCCGTGCAGCCGCGGCTGGCCCGGGTGCTGGAGGCCTTCGCCGCCGAGCGGCTGGGGGTGCAGCACTTTGCGTCGGTGAGCGGCTACGGCCATGGCGACCAGGGCCGGGAGGTGTTGGATCGGGTGGCGGCCCGGGTGCTGCAGGCGGAAGCCGCGGCGGTGCGGCTCCAGTTCGTCAGCGGCACCCACGCCATCGCGGCGGCGCTGTTTGGTGTGCTGCGCCCCGGCGATCGCCTGCTGGCCCTCACCGGCCGCCCCTACGACACCCTTGAGGAAGTGATCGGCATCCGTGGCAGCGGCCAGGGATCCCTGGCGGAGTTCGGCATCACCTACGACGAACTGCCCCTCACCGCGGCGGGCCTTGTGGATGACGCCGGGCTCGAGGCGGCCCTGGCGCCGCCCACCCGCATGGTGCTGATTCAGCGCAGCTGCGGCTACAGCTGGCGGCCGTCGCTGTCGGTGGCGGAGATCGGCAGGCTGTGCGCCCGGGTCAAGGCGCTGCAGCCTGGCTGCGTGGTGTTTGTGGACAACTGCTATGGCGAGCTGGTCGAAGACCAGGAGCCCACGGCGGTGGGTGCCGATCTGATCGCCGGCTCTCTGATCAAAAATCTCGGCGGCACCATCGCCCCCACCGGCGGCTATGTGGCGGGCCGGGCTGAGCTGGTAGAGCAGGCCTGCTGCCGCCTCACCGCCCCGGGCATCGGTGGCGAGGGCGGCACCAGCTTCGACCTCAACCGCCTGTTGTTTCAGGGGCTGTTTCTGGCTCCTCAGATGGTGGCGGAGGCCCTGATCTGCAGTGAGCTGGTGGCCCAGGTGTTCAGCGATCTGGGCTATGCGGTGAACCCCCTGCCCGGTGCACCCCGCAGCGATGTGATCCAGGCGGTGCGGCTGGGCGATCCCGAGCGGCTCAAGGTGGTGTGTCGGGCCTTTCAGGCCGCCTCGCCGGTGGGCGCCTATCTCGATCCGGTGCCGGCGCCGATGCCTGGTTATGCCAGCGATCTGGTGATGGCCGGCGGCACCTTCATCGATGGCAGCACCAGCGAGTGGTCGGCCGATGCACCGCTGCGGGAGCCCTATGTGCTTTTCGCCCAGGGCGGCACCCACCGGGCCCATGCCCAGATCGCCCTGGACCGAGCCCTGCTGGCGCTTCACGGGGTTGGGCTGTTGGATGCACCAACCCTTCGCGAAAGGAGCGTCTGAATTCCGTACAACTTGTACGGAATTGGGGAGCGCTGTGCCAGTGGGTGCAGACCTCGCCGCGCCCCACCGCACCAGGTCGGACAAACTGGGGCCACCTTCCGTTTCCGCGATGGCGCTCAGCTATCCCGACGATCGCCGCTACGCCGACAGCCACGAAACCGTGTGCCCCGAGGGGGGGCGGCTGCGGCTGGGCCTGAGTGCCTTTGCCATCGACCAGCTCGGCGACATCGTGTTTGTGGAGCTTCCCGAGGTGGGCGCCAGCCTGCAGCAGGGTGTCAGCTTCGGCAGTGTCGAGTCGGTGAAGGCCGTGGAGGATCTGCTGGCGCCGGTGAGCGGCGTTGTGGTGGCCCGCAATGAAGCGGTGTTGGCCAGTCCGGAGGAGTTGCAGAACGACCCCTACGGCGAGGGCTGGCTGCTGATGCTCGAGCCCAGTGATCCCGGCCAGCTCGATGGCTTGATGGATGCGGCCACCTACGCCGCCAAGCTGCAGGGAGCCTGATGGGAGGCACGCTGGACGCAGATCTGTCCTTTGTGGGGCGCCACATCGGCCCCAGTGCCGACGAGCAGCGGCGCATGCTGGCGGAGCTGGGCGCCGCCAGCATCGAAGACCTCTCAGCCCAGGTGGTGCCCGCCGATCTGCTGCTCCCCCCCGAGGTGGCGTTGCAAGGGCTGCCGCAGCCCTGCAGTGAGGCCCAGGCCCTGGCGGAGCTGGCGGCGATTGCCGGCGGCAACACCGTGCTGCGCTCTCTGATCGGTCAGGGTTACTACGCCACCGCCACGCCAGCGGTGATCCAGCGCCAGGTGTTCGAAAATCCCGCCTGGTACACCGCCTACACGCCCTACCAGGCCGAGATCGCGCAGGGGCGCCTTGAGGCCCTGCTCAATTTTCAAACCCTGATCAGCGAGCTCACCGGCTTGCCGATCGCCAATGCCTCCCTGCTGGATGAGGCCACCGCTGCTGCCGAAGCGATGGCGCTGGCGCTGGCGGTGGGACGCCGCAGCCAGGCGCGACGCTTCTGGGTGGATGCCGAGGTGTTTCCCCAAACCCTGGCGGTGCTGCAAACCCGGGCCGAGCCTCTAGGCCTCAGCCTGGAATTGGTGGCGGCCGAGGCCGTGGCCCAGCAGCTGGCTGCCGGTGCCGCTGCGGCCGATGTGGTTCCCGAGGATGTCTTTGGCCTGCTGATCCAGCTGCCGGGCCGGCGCGGTCGCCTCTGGGATCCCCAGCCCCTGTTGTGCGCCGCCGCAGAGCTAGGCGTGATCAGTGCGGTGGGGGTGGATCCCCTGGCCCAAGTGCTGCTGGCGCCGGTGGGCGAGCTGGGGGCCGACATCGCCATTGGCAGCACCCAGCGCCTGGGGGTGCCGATGGGGTTTGGTGGGCCCCATGCCGCGTTCTTCGCCACCCGCGAGGCCTACAAGCGCCAGATCCCCGGACGGCTGGTGGGCCGCTCCGTGGATGCCGAGGGCCGGCCCGCTTTGCGGTTGGCGCTGCAAACCCGCGAGCAGCACATCCGCCGCGACAAAGCCACCAGCAACATCTGCACCGCCCAGGTGTTGCTGGCGGTGATGGCGGGCTTCTACGCCGTGCACCACGGCCCTGAGGGGCTGGAGGCGATCGCCCGCCGCATCCAGGGGCTGCGTCAGGCCCTGGTCGCCGGGCTGGAAGCCCTGGGCCTGCCGCTGCTGGCGGGTGCCGGCTTCGACACGCTGTGGCTGCCGGTGCCGCCAGACCAGGCCGAGGCGCTGCTGACCGCGGCGCTAGCGGCTGGCTTCAACCTGCACCAAGCCGAAGGCGGTGTGGGCATCAGCCTCGATGAATGCAGCAACGCTGAGGAGCTGGATCGGCTGCTCGCGGCGCTGGCCTTGGGCGACGGGGGCGCCGCGGCTCAGGCTCGGGTGGACCAGGCCCGGGAGCTGTGCAACAGCACGTTGCACAACCTTGAATGCGCAAACAGCCCTGCATCCGTCTCCGGCATTCCCCTCCGCCAGGGGGCCTGGCTGCAGCAGGAGCCCTTCCAGCGCTACCGCAGCGAAACCGAGCTTCTGCGCTACATCCAGCAGCTGGTGGCCCAGGATCTCTCCCTGGTGCACGGGATGATTCCCCTGGGCAGCTGCACCATGAAGCTCAATGCCGCCGCCGAGCTGGCGCCGGTGAGCTGGCCGGCCTTCAGCCAGCTGCACCCCCTGGCACCGTCTGATCAGACCGCCGGCTATCGGCACCTGGCGGCCGACCTGGAGCGCTGGCTCGCCGCGATCACCGGCTTTGCGGGTGTCTCGCTGCAGCCCAACGCCGGCTCCCAGGGGGAGTACGCCGGCCTGCTGGCGATCCGGGCCTGGCATCGCAGCCGCGGCGACGCCCATCGCACGGTGTGCCTGATCCCCACCAGCGCCCATGGCACCAACCCCGCCAGTGCGGTGATGGCCGGACTGCAGGTGGTGCCGGTGGCCTGCGATGACCAGGGCAACATTGATCTGGCCGACCTGGAGACCAAGGCCGAGGCCCACGCCGAGCGCCTGGCGGCGTTGATGGTCACCTATCCCTCCACCCATGGGGTGTTTGAGCCGGCCATCCGCCGCATCTGCGAGCTGGTGCACGCCCGCGGCGGTCAGGTGTATCTGGATGGCGCCAACCTCAACGCCCAGGTGGGCCTGTGCAAGCCCGGCCTTTACGGGGCTGATGTGTGCCACCTCAACCTGCACAAGACCTTCTGCATTCCCCATGGCGGCGGCGGCCCGGGGGTGGGGCCGATCGCGGTGGCGGAGCATCTGGTGCCCTTTCTGCCCGGAGCTTCAGGCCAGAGCGGGGCTGCGGTGGGTCCGGTGGCGGCGGCACCGCTGGGCAGCGCCAGCATCCTGCCGATCAGCTGGATGTACATCCGCATGATGGGGGGTGCGGGGCTGCGCCAGGCCAGCCAGGTGGCGCTGCTGGCGGCCAACCTGATCGCCGATCGGCTCGAGCCCCACTTTCCGGTGCTCTACCGGGGTGTGGGGGGACGCGTCGCCCACGAGTGCATTCTCGATCTGCGGCCGCTCAAGCGCAGCTGTGGGCTGGAGGTCGACGACCTGGCCAAGCGCCTGATGGACTACGGCTTCCATGCCCCCACCGTGAGTTGGCCCGTGGCGGGCACGGTGATGGTGGAGCCCACCGAAAGTGAGTCGCTGGCTGAGCTCGATCGCTTCTGCGGGGCCATGGTGGCGATTCGCCTGGAGGCGGCAGCGATCGAGGCCGGCGCCGCCGATCCCCTCAACAACCCTCTCAAGCGCGCCCCCCACACCGTGGCCGCCGTGACCGCCGATCACTGGGACCGGCCTTATACGCGCCAGCAGGCGGCGTTTCCCGCTGGAGACGCCCAACGGCAGCGCAAGTTTTGGCCGGCGGCGGCCCGGATTGACAACGCCTTTGGCGACCGCCATCTGGTGTGCACCTGCCCATCAGTTGAGGAACTGGCCCAAGCGGTGCCAACGGCCACTGTTCCGTGATCCCGTTGTGCCTCACACTGTGACAACTTGACGCGGAGTTGGCTGGCGGGGTTGCCAATTTCCGCTTTGCCAACACAATCAGCGCCAGCGCCATTCATTTTGGGGATCATGAAGGGCAGTAACGACGGTTTTGGACCCGGAGGCGACGCCGGTTCGGGCGGGGGCCAGACCCTGAGGGTTGAAGGCACCAACGTGGTGCGGGTTCCGTTCGGTGTGCGCCATGCCCGGCGTGTTCGCCCCCAGCGTCCGGACCACTGGGCCACGCTGGTGCTGCCCTTCCAGGGTCACAGCGACCCGACGCCCCCGCCCCAGGCTGCCTGACTCTGCTCTGGCGTTCAGGCCACGTCGCCCAGGCGCCAATCGATCAGGGCTTTGACATCCTCCAGGGAGCTGGCCGGCGCCCGGAAGGGAAGCACGGGCATGGGGCTGCGCTCCGGTCGCACCAACCAGGTGAGATCGGGCTGGGGAATCAGCACAAAGCCCCGATAGCGCACCGCCACTCTCGCCCCCAGGGGGTGGTGACCGCTGGAGGTGCGGATCGTGGCTTGGCTGGTCATTCGGACGAATCGTGCTCCAGCCATTGGAGCGTCCTTGATGCGCAATCCCGGGTCTCTACCGATTGGTTTCCGTTTTGCCGTTACAGCTCGAAAGGGATCCGCTGTAGCCCCGCCAAGAGCTTGGTATGACTGACCCGGGCGGCGGCTTTCGTTAGGGGATTCAGATGTGACAAAGGGTTATTTTAGTGTGCTGGGCTACAACAAGTGCAGCCCAGTTGTGCATTCTCAGGCCGCGAGGAGTTCCGGCTCGCGGTAGGGCACGAAGCTGGCCTTGCGGGCTCCACAGATCGGGCAGCGCCAGTCGTCGGGGATGGCCTCAAACGGCGTGCCCGGGGCCAGGCCGGAATCGGGATCGCCCACGGCCGGGTCGTAGATCATCGAGCAGAGCTTGCAGATCCACTTGCCCGCCACCGGCTCGGCCGCTTCGCCGGCCACACCCTTGCCCTGCAGGGCTTCCAGGGCGACGCCGTAGCGCTCGGCGTGATGCTGCTCGATCGGCTCCAGCAGGCCGAAGTTTTTGGCGGCTGTGCGGAAGATGCCGGCGTGCTGCTTCGACTCATCGATCTGCCCGTCGAATTCCGCCTCGGCGCCGGAGTCGCGGTCGGCCCGGGCCTGGGCGGCAAACTGCGGGTACATGGTGGTGTACTCGTAGGTTTCGCCCTCGATGGCCAGCTCCAGGCAGCGGCTCAGCAGGGCCTGCTTCTGCGCGTCGGAGAGACTGGCGGGATCGTCGATCACCAGCTCGGGGTGAAGCAGCCGGAAGTGGGCGAAGGCGTGCTCGGTTTCCTGCGCGGCGGTGTCGCGAAACAGCTTGGCGAGCTCAGCGTTGCCAACCTGTTTGGCCACCTCCGCGAAGAACAGGTATTTGCGGTTGGCCATGCTCTCGCCGCTGAAGGCGGCCTCGAGGTTGGCCTGGGTGCTGGGTTTGGAGAGGTCCATGGGCTGGGAGGGGTCCACTGGCTTGGGGGATGGCGGCTGGCGCTGAGCGTAGCTTATCCGAAGTCGGACCGGCTATGAGTTAGGGCATATGGACGTGGGGGGATGCGCCGCGGGTTGCGCTGGGCCGGCGTGATGGGCTCAGTAGTTGGCGCCGCTGCGGCGTTGGTGCACGGCTGTGGTGCCGCTGCCATCCAGCACGCCACCGTGGCTCGCCTGGGCGTAGAGCAGCCAGTGGTCGCCGCATTCCATCCGCTGCTGCACTGTGGCCTCGAGCCAGCCCAGGGCCTCCGGCAGGATCGGCTGGCCGCTGGGGCTCTCATCGAGCTCCAGGCCGGCGAAGCGGTCGGCCCCTGGCGCAAAGGGCTGCAGAAACTGCTTCATCGGCCCGGTTTCCCGGCCGGAGGCCAGCACGTTGAGGGCGAAGCGATCACCGATGTGGAGCAGCGCCTCCACCGCCCGATCCTTGGCCACGGCCACGGTGAAGCCCGGCGGCGAGAAGCTGGCCTGGCTCACCCAGCTGGCCACCATGGCGCTGCTGAGGCGGCTGCTGCCTTCCCCCTTGCTGGTGGTGAGCACGCACAGGGAGCCCACCACCCGGCCCAGGGCCTGCACGGCAGGGTTGCTGCGGCTTTCGCTGAGGCCGCCGCTGGCGCTGCGCCGTTGGGCCTTGCGCTGCTCGGCCTGCAGCTGGCGGCCGAGGGCGGTGCCAGTTTCCTCGATGGTTTTGAGGGTGGCCGCAGTCGGGCTGAATTTCACCTTGATCGGCTCGAAGGCAAAGCGGAAGCCGCCGTCGCGCAGCTTGCTCTCCAGCAGATCCAGGGCTTCGCCGCTCCAGCCGAAGCTGCCGAACACGCCCACCGGCTTGCTGCGGTCGCCCTCGGCTAAAACTGTGCCCAGGGCCGAGACGATCGGTGTGGGGGCATGGCCGCCGAGGGTGGGCGAGCCGATCAGGATCGCGTCGCAGGAGCGGATCGCCGCCAGCAGCTGCTCGGGCGGCGTGAATTCACAGTTGATGCTCTCCACCCTCACGCCGGTGCGACCCACCCCCTGGGCCAGGCCGTCGGCGATGGCGGCAGTGTTGCCGTAGGCGCTG
This sequence comes from Cyanobium sp. Alchichica 3B3-8F6, assembly GCF_024346435.1. Taxonomy (NCBI): domain Bacteria; kingdom Bacillati; phylum Cyanobacteriota; class Cyanophyceae; order Synechococcales; family Prochlorococcaceae; genus Cyanobium; species Cyanobium sp. Alchichica 3B3-8F6. The sequence continues at coordinate 21,921 of NZ_JAGQCZ010000017.1, forward strand.
GCAAACAGCAGCGCCACCGACAGCCGCGCCCGCTCCTGGCTCGCCCCCCAGCGGTGGTAGTCGTTGAGCAGGCTGCGCCAGCTCTCGCTGATCGCCGGTCCGTGGCCGGGGGCGATCGTGCGGATGTCGAGCTCTTCGAGCCGTTCCACCACCGCGTCCACCTGCCGGGCCATCGGCGCCATCAGGCAGTCGTAGAAGTAGCGGCGGTCTTCCTCGCTGCTGCTGCGGTTGGCTTCAGCGAAGCTCTCGCTGCAGAGGTGAGCGGCAAAAAATTTGCCGCTCATCAGCAGGCCCGTGGTTTCCTCAAAGGCCATCAGCCCCCCGGGCCAGCGGGGGGTGGGCGTGGGCATCAGGCGCAGCACGTGGCCATCGCCCAGGGCTTGGCTGGTCTCCTGTTTCACCACCTCGATCGGTGGCAGGGCCGGCGGGGGTGGCGGGATCGCCGCCGGGGGGGCGTCGTTAGGGCTGCCGCCCTCGGCAGGTTTGGAGGGTTTTTGCTGGCTCCAGAGCTCCTCCAGCAGGCGGGCGCCGGCGTTGGAGCTCACCAGCAGCGTGTTGGGCCAGCGGGCCGCCAGCTGATGCAGCAGGGCCACCCGGTTGGGGTTGACATCGCCCACCACCACCTTGAGTGGGGCGTCGCTGGGAACCAGGGCGGCCAGCTCCGTCAGGAAGGGCTCGGCGAACGAGGCACCGGGGGGGTGCACCAGCAGCGCCGCTGCCGGAAACAGGAAGCTGTTGGCGGTGGTGCCCCGCTCCAGGCCGTACTCCACCTCAAAGCGCAGCCGGGTGGGGCTGAGCCCCTTGAGGCAGATCAGGCCAGGCTCGAGGGGCAGCTGGATGACGCGTCGGGCGCTGCTGGGGTCGGCCGAACTGCCCATCAGTAGTGGTTCCCCACTTTGCGGTGGTGCACGGCGGTGCTGGCCTCGGTGTCGGCCACGTTGCCCTGCTCCACTTCGGCGTAGATGATCCAGTGATCAGGCCCTTCCATCCGCTGCGTCACGCGGCAGCCCAGGTAGGCCAGGGCATCGCCCAGCACCGGACCGCCGGCGGCGGCGCCTTCGAGGGTGGCTACGCCGGCGAAGCGATCGGCCCCGGGCGGGAAGCGCTTGAGGAAGTGGCGCAGCAACTCTTGGTGGTTGTCCTCCCGCAGGATGTTGAGCACGAAGCGGTCGCCCACCTGCAGCAGCGCTTCGATGGCGCGGTCTTTGGCCACGGCCACGGTGAGGCCGGGCGGTTCGAAGCTGGCCTGGCTCACCCAGCTGGCCACCATGGCCGAGCTGCGACCGCCTTCGGGTGTGTCCTGGCGGGCGGTCACCACATAGAGGCCACCGCTGAGCCGTCCGAGCGCCTTGTCGAGATCGCCATCGAGGGCCTTCATGGCGGCGATCGTCTTCGCCTTGGTGAGCAACTGGCCCAGGTCGGTGCCGGCTTCCTCGCAGCGTTGATAATCCGGGCCGCCTGGCACCTGGCGGATGCGCAGCGGTTCAAAGGCGGTCTTCTGGCCGAGGCTGCGCAGCTGGTTGGCCACCGTGTCGATCGGCTCATCGTCGCCGCCGAAGGCGTCGTAGCTGCCCACCCACTGCTTCGGCTTGAGGGCGGCCAGCAGGGTGCCGATCGAGGCCTGCAGCTCGGCATCGGGGTTGGTGGGCCAGGTGGGCACCACTACGGCGCTGGCCTCGCCCACCAGGGCGCTGAGCTCCTGGGGGTCGGTGGCGCGCAGATCCACCAGCTGCACCTGGGCGCCGGCCTTGCCGATGCCGCGGGCGATCGCCTGGCTGAGGCGATCGCAGAAGCCGTATTGGCTCAGGTAGCAGACGGCGGCATAGGCCTCGGTGCTGCTGCGGCCTTCACTCCAGGAGCGGTAGTCGTCCAGCCACAGGCCCAGGTGGTGGCGCAGCAGGGGCCCATGGCCCACGGCCACGGTGGTGATCGCCGGCAGGGCAGCCATGCGCTTCATCGCCTGCAGCACGCTGCGGGCGTTGGGGCCCATCAGGCAGTCGTAGTAGAAGCGGAAATCGGGCGCGATCGCCCCCGGATCCTCATCAAAGACGTCGTCGGAGCAGTAGTGCAGGCCGAAGGCATCGCAGGTGTAAAGGATGCCGGTGCCGTGGTCGAACGAGAAGATCGTGTCGGGCCAGTGCAGATTCGGCGCGCTCAGAAACTCGAAGCGGTGCGCCACGCCACTGGCGGGGTTGGTGCCCAGATCCAGCTCCTCGCCGCTCTTCACCGCCCGGCTCTTGAAGGGGCGGTGCACCTGATCCTCCAGAAACTGGATCGCCACCTTCGAGGCGACGATCTCGATGTCCGGATTCAGATCGAGCAGGTGGCCGATCAGGCCGGAGTGGTCGGGCTCGGTGTGGGACACGATCAGGTGATCGATCGCCTTCGGATCGATCTGCTCCTGCAGCAGCGGCAGCCAGCTGCTTTCAAATTTGAGGTGGCTGGTGTCGATCAGGGCAGTGCGCTCGCCCCGCACCAGAAAGCTGTTGTAGGTGGTGCCGTTGCGCAGGCCGAATTCGATGTCGAAGCGGCTGCGATCCCAGTCGAGCGAGCGGATCGTGGTGGTGTCGGGCCCGATCGCCTCGCACTGCAGGGTGAGCCGGGGTTTGGCCGCGACGGCACCAGCCATGGATCCATCAGCAAGTGAAATAACTGTAGGAAGCTTCGCTCAAAAAAAGGCCCGGCACGGGGCCGGGCCTGGGGTCTCGTGTCTCCTGCCGGTGGTCGGGCCCCCGCCCGTTCAACCCTCCACGTGCACCTGCACGGTGGTTTGGGTTTGGGCCTTCGGGGCCGTGATGGTGAGCATGCCGTCGCGGTAGTGGGCTTCGAGGCCATCGCGGTTGATGCCGCCGGGGAAGCGGAAGCTGCGGCTCCAGGTGCCGTAGCGGATCTCGCTGATCAGGGGGGCCGGCTGGGCCTGGTCTGGCTCGCTCTGGGTGGGCTGGCGCCGTTCGGCGCTGATCACCAGGGTGCGGTCGGTGGCCTTGACGTCGATCGAGGCCTTGTCGACCCCCGGCAGTTCCAAGGCGATGGTGTAGGCCTCGGGGCCGTCGTGCACCTCGGCGGCGGGAACCCGCGCGGCCTTCTGCATGTCGGCGTTGTTGAGCTGACGCTCAAGGGTCTTGAACAGATCGGCTTCGAGCAGGTCGCTGCGGAGCAGATCGAAGGGGGATTGGCGAATGGTGAGCATCGGAAGTTCTCCGGAACTCCGCCAATGTGCTGCGGCCTGCTGGGCGCCAACAGGGTGCAGACCGCCCTGCCGGGTACGGCCCTCACGGCCCTGTTCGGTTGGCACCACGGGTTGGTGCGGGCAACCGGCAGCCCCCTAGGTGCCACCAGCGAGTTGCCACCAGCGGCTGAAGGCCGCCGCCTGGCCGCAGGGTTGGCCGCTGCTGTCGCGCAGGGTCCAGAGGCGGGCGCCGTCGATCTGGAAGCGGCGGCCCTGGCTGTCGATGCGAATGCCTCGGTAGCCCGTCAGGGCGTGCTGGGCCTGGGCCTCCACCAGGGCCTGGCTGCGGCTGGCCCGCTCGGCCGGCTCCGCGGTAAGCCGCGACGGCATGCCCACCATCGCGGCCCAGGACCGCTGCCACAGCCGCAGGGCGGCGCGGTTGGCGTAGGTGAGCCGGGGGCCGGGATCGGCGGCGGGGTCGGCGCCGTCGTGGGCCAGCACCACCACCTCGGCGGCGAACAGCTCCTGGGCCATCAACTGGGGCGAGGCATCGGCCGCCAGACCGGCGATCAGCGGCGCGGCGAAGGCCTGCTGGTGGCTGGACACCAGCAGGCCGGCCAGGGCTATGACGTCCGGCGCCAGCCATGGGGGTGATTCCAGGGATTCAGCCGTCATCACCGTTGACGGGGCCCATCGCCTTGGCCATGGCCAGGGCGGCGATCTGCTGGCCGTGGGCCTTGAGGTGCTCCAGGAAGTGGAGATTGGCCTCGGGGAAGCGGGGCTCTTCGGCCAGGGGCAGGGGGCCGGCGGCATCGAGGCCGGTGTCGCCCTCCAGGGCCGGGGTGATCACCACCAGATCCGAATCCAGGGCTGCGCCGTAGCGCCACCAGCGGCTCGGGTCCTTGATGGCGGCATGCACCGGGTGCGGAACGGCCTCGGCGACCGGCTGCGAGCCCTTGGCGGCTGCAGCCTGCCTGGCCTGTTTCGCCAACGCCCTGCGCCGCCGTTTGGCCAGGTCGGCCAGCAGCTGGGCCCGGGTGCGGCCGCGCATCTGGAACAGCACAAAGGGGTCTTCGCTGAAGCGATCGCCCATCAGGTAGTACACAGCGCTGACGTGCTTGCAGGGGTTGGCCTTGTCGGGGCAGCTGCACTCGCTGCGCACCTCCTGCAACTTGAACGGGAACAGGCGCTTGCCGCTGGCGGCGAAGGCGCGCTCGATGTCCTGGGGCATGACGCCGGCCAGCAGCTGGGCCGACCAGCGGGCCTTCTGGGTGAGGGCATCGAGCACGTAGCCCCAGTCGTCGTCGTTGAGCACGTCGAGCCAGAGCTTCACCTTGTAGGGCTCCTCGCCGGTGCCCTGCACCCGGGCATGCACCCGCCGGCCCTCGAAGCGGATCGAGGTGACATTGCTGGAGCGGGCGTACTCCCAGGCGCGCTCCAGCCGCTTCTTGTAGCGGTAGGAGTTGATCAGCTCCATCCACTGCTCCACCCACCAGGGCTGCTGGGCCAGGCCCTGGTCGCCCAGTTGGGTGGCGATGGCGCCGCTGGCGTAGGGGCTCGGGGTGATCGTCATGGGAAGGGGATGCCGATGCGCTCGATGTGCTCGCGCAGAGCAGCACTGCAATCCGCGTCGGCGCTGAAGGCCAGGTCGATGTCGGAGCCAGCCCAATGCTTGCCCATGGCCCGTGAGCCGTAGAGCTTCACCCAGTGCAATTGGGGAAACTGCTCCTGCAGACAGCGGCGGATCTCGGTCACCGTGCGCTCGCTGAGCCCGTGGCTTGTTGGCGCCGGGTGCGCGCTGTTGTGGTGGGGAGCGTTTTGGGTTTGTGCAACAGCCTGTTTCACAGACACAAATGGGTTGTTTGGCATCACCTGCTCTCCTCCAGCTTGATGCTGAACAGATCGTGCAGTTGCTGTAGGCCAGCCAGGTAGCGCCGCCATCGCCTCAATCCTCCTCACTGAGGCTGACCAGGTCTTTGAGCTGGCCCACATCGAGGCCACCGAGCCAGTCTTCGCCGGAGCCGACGATCTCCTCGGCCAGCTTCGACTTCTCCTGGATCATGCGGTCGATCTTTTCCTCCACGGAGCCGCTGGTGATGAACTTGTGCACCAACACCCGGTTCTGCTGGCCGATGCGGTAGGCGCGGTCGGTGGCCTGGTTTTCCACGGCCGGGTTCCACCAGCGGTCGATGTGGAACACGTGGCTGGCGCGGGTGAGGTTGAGGCCGACGCCGCCGGCTTTGAGTGACAGCAAAAACAGCTGGGGGCCGCGGGGGTCGTCCTGAAAGCGGTCGACCATGGCCTGGCGCTCGGTTTTGCTGGTGCTGCCATAGAGGAACGGCACCTCCTGGCGCCACTTGCGTTGCAGGTGGGCCTGGAGCAGCAGGCCCCATTCGGCGAACTGGGTGAACAGCAGCGCCCTGTCGCCCGCTTCGATCACCTCCTCGAGGATCTCTTCGAGCCGCTGCAGCTTGGCGCTGCGGCTGCTGAAGCTGCCGTTGCCGGCGGCGAGCACGGCGTCGGCGTCTTCCTTGAGCGCCAGGGCTGGGTGGTTGCAGATCTGCTTGAGCTTGGTGAGCAGGGCCAGCACCTGGCCGTGCTTTTGGCCCAGGGGCGCGCGGGCGATGGCGTCGAGGCTCTCGTCGACGGTGCGGTTGTAGAGCTTCTTCTGCTCGGGGGCCAGGCCAACCCACTCGTGTAGCTCCACCTTCTCCGGCAGGTCGGAAATGATCGACTTATCGGTTTTGAGGCGCCGCAGGATGAAGGGCCCGACGCGGGCCTTGAGGTCGCGCATGGAGGCCATGTCGCCGTAGCGCTCGATCGGCAGCCGGTAGCGCTGGCGGAAGAAGGGCTCGTCGCCCAGCACCTTGGGGTTGAGGAAGTCCATCAGCGCCCACAGCTCGCTGACGCGGTTTTCCACTGGCGTGCCGGTCAGCGCGATCCGGAAGCGGCTGCCGCCTTTGCTGTTGCGGCCGGGGCGCGCCAGGTCGCGGGCCGCCTGGCTCTGCTTGGCGCTGGGGTTCTTGATCGCCTGGGCCTCGTCGATCACCATTCCCTGCCAGTCGACGCTCTCCAGCAGTTCGCTGTCGCGTTGCAGCAGGCCATAGCTGGTGAGCACCAGATCGACGCCCTTGAGGGCTTTTTTGAGGGCTTCTGGGCTGGACGGCCGGCGCGGGCCGTAGTGCTCTCGCACCGAGAGCTCCGGCGTGAAGCCGTGGGCCTCCCGCTTCCAGTTGGTGAGCACCGAGGTGGGCGCTACCAGCAGCACCGGCCGCTTCAGTTCCTCTTCAGCCTTGAGGTGTTGCAGGAAGGCCAGCAGCTGGATCGTTTTGCCCAGGCCCATGTCGTCGGCCAGGCAGGCGCCCTGGTCGAAGCGGTGCAGGAAGGCCAGCCAGCCCAGGCCTCGCTCCTGGTAGGGCCGCAGCTGGCCGGAGAAGCCCGGCGGTGCGGGCAGGGGATCGGGGGCCTTCTGCTGGTGGTACTGCTCCAGCACCGCCTGCAGCCGCGGACCGGCGTCGAAGCGGTGCACCGGCAGCCGGTGGAAGGTGTCGCCGTCGCTGGCGGTGAGCCGTAGGGCATCGTCGAGGCTGAGGCCTGGATCGGCGCCGCAGAACCGCTCGGCGTTGCGCAGGTCGGCGGGGCGCAGCTCGATCCAGGCGCCCTTGTGCTGCACCAGCGGGCTGCGCTTGGCCTGCAGGCGCTCTAGATCGCGCAGGGTGAGGGTGACCCCACCGATCATGAATTCCCAGCTGAAGCTGAGCGATTCGCCCAGGGTGAAGCCGCGCGATTTCTTCGGCAACTCGGCCGTGATCGACAAGCCCAGCCGGCTCGCCAGGCCGCCGGAGAGGCTGGCGGGCAGCACCACGCCCACGCCCATGTCCCGCAGCTGCGCCGCGCCGGTGCGCACCAGCACGAAGGCCTCGGCCGGGGTGAGCTGCATCGCCTCGGGGGTGGCCGAATCCAGGCCCCGCTGGATCGGTTCAAACACCGTTAAGGCCCGGCCCATGCCCTCCAGCAGCAGCTCGCTGGGCTGGGGCACGGCGATCTCGCCCATCTGCAGGCCCCGATCGCCGGCGGCCCACACGGCGGCCGCCGGCACCCGCAGGCTGGGGTCGGCCTCGGCCTGCAAGCCGAAGCGCAGCTCCCAGAGCTCCTCGCCTTCGGCGGGGGTGAACAGCTCCAGGCAGGTGCGGGCCGGCTCCACCTTGCCCGCCACGCCTTCGCGCCAGTGGTGGGTGGCGATGCTGAGGCGCTCGAGCTCCTCCTCGTTGAGGTTGAGGCTGCCGTCGCCCTTGCCCAGGGCCTTCTGCCAGGCCGCCAGCAGCGGATCGAGGCCTTCGGCGCCGGGGCTGAAGCCCGCCCGCAGCTGGCCGTCGAGCAGGGCCTCCAGCAGGCTGGCCACCCGCAGCCGGCCACTGCCTGGGCGCCGGCAAGCCAAGGCCGGGTCGCCCATCGGCCCGGCGGCCAGGGCGCAGGTGGCCACCTGGGGCAGGCCGCTAGCCAGGTCTTCCAGGCGGCGGCGGTCGTCTTCCCGGTTGAGCAGCGGCAGCCAGCGGGCCTTGCCCTCGTCGATCTGGGGCAGCCAGCGGCCCCGGGCAATCAGGCTCAGGGCCCAGCGCTGCAGGTGGCTCCACCAGCGCAGCTCATCGGCCATCTCCGGGTGCTCGCCGGCCAGGGGCAGCTGGCTCAGCCATTCGCCCGCATTGGCCGAATCCAGAGCCCAGCCCTCCACCTGCCAGGGCCACCACTCCAGCTGCTTGGGGATCGGCTCACCGGCCTGGAGCGGCAGGCCGCTCCAGCTGCTGGCGCTGGTGCGGCGGCCCTTGGCGGCCTGGCTGCGGCTGGGCAGGCTCAGGGTGGCCCGGGCCGGACGCAGGGCCTCGGTCCAGAGGCCGTTGTCGTCGAGCCAGGTGGCCAGGTCGTCTTCGTTGAGGGCCAGGGGGTGCTCGGGGGCCTCGAGCTTGGGCACGGCGGGGGTGGCCACCCGCCAGGTGTCGGCCCACAGAAACAGGCGGCCACCCGAGCCCTCGGGGGGAAACAGCCAGGTGGCGTGCAGCAGACTCATGAACCCGGCCTCAAGGCCGTCGGGCGGGCAGGAGGCGTGGGGCCAGGCGCTGCGCTGAATGCAGCACCAGGGCGCTGCCGATCAGCGGCAGCCAGAGGGGCAGCCACCCGCGAATCAACTCCATCATCACAGTTGGCAGGCCCATCAGCCCAGTGGGCAGGGTTGCGACGAGCTCCAGGGGGCTGCCGAGGCTGCGAATGCCACACACGGCGCCCACCAATCCGGCCTGCAGATGGCTGTCATCGGGGTCGACCCGCTGCAGGTGAAAAGCCAGCAGGCCATAGAAAAAGCCGCACCCGGCCGAGCGCAAGGCGGGATCGAGGGCGGTGCTCAGCTCAGGACCGAGCCCGGTGGCCAGCAGCTCAAGCAGGCCGGCCACGGCTGCTGCGGCCAGGGCCCAGCCGATCGATTGCAGCCGCAGCTGGGCGCGGGGCTCGCTTTCGGCCACAGACACGGGGATCGGGCGCGGACCAGTGCTGGGCGATCATGCCCTGCTCAGGGTTGTTTTGCTCCGCCATGGCCGCCAATCCCCGCACCGGACTGCCCAAGAGCGGCGCAGAGATCCGTGCGGCCTTTCTCGACTTTTACGAGCAGCGGGGTCACAAGCCGATGGCCAGCGCCTCACTGATTCCTGACGACCCCACGGTGCTGCTCACCATCGCCGGCATGCTGCCCTTCAAGCCGGTGTTCCTCGGGCAGCAGGCGCGGCCGGCGCCGCGGGCCACCAGTTCTCAGAAGTGCATCCGCACCAACGACATCGAAAACGTGGGCCGCACCGCGCGGCATCACACGTTTTTCGAGATGCTCGGCAACTTCTCCTTCGGCGACTACTTCAAGGAGCAGGCGATCCAGTGGGCCTGGGAGCTGAGCACCGGGGTGTTCGGGCTCTCGCCTCGAAATTTGGTGGTGAGCGTCTTCCGCGAAGACGACGAGGCCGAGGCGATCTGGCGCGATGGGGTGGGCGTGAACCCCAAGCGGATCATCCGCATGGATGAGGCCGACAACTTCTGGGCCTCAGGCCCCACCGGCCCCTGCGGCCCCTGCTCGGAGATCTACTACGACTTCAAGCCCGAGCTCGGCAACGACGGCATCGATCTGGAGGACGACAGCCGTTTCATCGAGTTCTACAACCTGGTGTTCATGCAGTACAACCGCGACGCGGAGGGCACCCTCACGCCGCTGGCCAATCGCAACATCGACACCGGCATGGGCCTCGAGCGCATGGCCCAGATCCTGCAGGCGGTGCCGAACAATTATGAAACCGATCTAATCTATCCGCTGATTGAGACGGCGGCGGGGTTGGCGGGGATCGACTACTGCGCCCAGGGCGACAAGGGCCAAACCTCTCTCAAAGTGATCGGCGACCACAGCCGTGCCATCACCCAGCTGATCTGCGACGGCGTGACGGCCAGCAATCTCGGCCGCGGTTACATCCTGCGCCGGCTGTTGCGCCGCGTCGTGCGCCACGGACGGCTCCTCGGCATCGACAAGCCGTTTCTGACGGCGATGGGCGAAGCCTCGATCGCCTTGATGCAGGACGCCTACCCCCAGCTCGTGGAGCGCCGCGAGGTGATCCTGGCGGAGCTGGCGCGCGAGGAGGCCCGCTTCCTGGAAACCCTGGAGCGGGGCGAGAAGCTGCTGGCGGATGTGCTGGCGGCGAAGCCCCGCCAGATCTCCGGCGCCCAGGCCTTCGAGCTCTACGACACCTACGGCTTCCCGCTGGAGCTCACCGAGGAGATCGCTGAGGAGCACGGCCTCACGGTGGATCTGGCGGGCTTTGAGGCGGCGATGGAGGCCCAACGCCAGCGAGCTAAGGCCGCGGCGGTGAGCATCGACCTCACCCTGCAGGAGGCGATTGATCAGGTGGCCGCCGCCGCCGAGGCCACCGCCTTCAAGGGCTACGAGGCCCTGGAGCACCCCAGCTGCGTGCTGGCCCTGGTGGTGAACGGCGAACCGGCGGAGCGCGCGGTGGCCGGCGACAGCGTGCAGCTGGTGCTCGATTCCACCCCCTTCTATGGCGAGGGCGGCGGCCAGGTGGGCGATCGCGGCGTGCTGAGCGGCACCGGCACCGGCGGCGACGGCGTGATCGTGAGCATCGAAGCGGTCTCGCGCAACCGCTCGGTGTTTGTGCACAGCGGCCGGGTGGAGCGCGGCAGCCTGGCGGTGGGCGATCTGCTCAATGCCCAGGTGGATCGGGCCTGCCGTCGCCGCGCCCAGGCCAACCACACGGCCACCCACCTGCTGCAGGCGGCGCTCAAGCAGGTGGTGGATCCCGGCATCGGCCAGGCCGGCTCGCTGGTGGATTTCGACCGCCTGCGCTTCGACTTCCACTGCCCCCGCGCCGTGAACCCCGCAGAGCTCGAGCAGATCGAGGCCCTGATCAACGGCTGGATCAGCGAGGCCCACACCCTGCAGGTGGCGGAGATGGCGATCGAGCAGGCCAAGGCCGCCGGCGCCGTGGCGATGTTCGGTGAGAAGTACGCCGATGTGGTGCGGGTGGTGGACGTGCCCGGCGTGTCGATGGAGCTCTGCGGCGGCACCCACGTGGCCAACACCGCCGAGATCGGCCTGTTCAAGATCGTGGCCGAGAGCGGCGTGGCCGCCGGCATCCGCCGCATTGAGGCGGTGGCGGGCCCGGCGGTGCTGGCCTACCTGAAGGAGCGCGAGGCGGTGGTGAAGCCCTTGGCCGAGCGCTTCAAGGCCCAGCCCGGCGAGATCGTGGAGCGGGTGGGCCAGCTGGCCGATGAGCTCAAGGCCACGCAAAAAGCCCTGGCGGCGGCCCGCAGCGAGCTGGCGGCGGCCAAGGCGGCAGCGCTGGCGGCCCAGGCGGAGGCGGTCGGCAGCGGCGCCGATGGCCAACCCTTCAGCGTGCTGGTGGCCCGCCTCGATGGCGTCGATGGCGCCGGCCTGCAGGGGGCGGCCCAGGGCCTGGCCGATCAGCTGGGCGACGGCGCGGCGGTGGTGCTGGGCGGCCTGCCCGAGCCCGGGGATCTGGCCAAGGTGATCCTGGTGGCGGCCTTCGGCAAGGCGGTGATCGCCGCCGGCCCGAAGGCCGGCGCCTTCATCGGTGGGGTGGCGAAAGCCTGCGGCGGCGGCGGCGGCGGCCGGCCCAACCTGGCCCAGGCTGGTGGGCGCGATGGCGCAGCCCTGGATGGGGCGCTGGCGCAGGCGCGCGCAGAGCTGGAGGCGAAGCTGAGCTGAGCGGCCAGCTGGGGAACTGCTCCCGCCGGCTGGCGTGGCGGCACAGCGTGGGAACTGTGGGGTCAGTTCGTGCTGTGAGGAGCTGCGCCATGGCCAGCACCTTTGTGATTCATGCCCGCCGCGACTGGACCTTCCAGCTGGTGCTTCTGGGCAGCCGGCTGCAGCTGGAGGGCTGGTGCGACGGCGACTCCAACCGCTGCAGTGCCTGGGTGGATCCCACCCAAACGCCGCATGATGTGGCTGATCAGTTGATGCGCCAGCCAAGCTGTTGTTTGTAGGCGCAGAGGACCGATGGGCCGGAGTGTGGTCTGGTGGCTGCCCGCTGTGTTGGCCTTGGTTCCCCTGCCGGGATGGGCCCAGGCCCAGATCCAGCTCTCCTGTGGCGGCGCTGTGGTGGAAGCCCGCGGCAGTGCCGAGTTGAAGCGCCCCACCCAGCGGCTGCGCTTCTCCTTGGCGCTGGAAGCGGAGGAGCCCAGCAGCGATGCGGCCCTCGCCAGCCTGCAACGGCGTTTGGCTGAGGTTCGCCGCCGTCTCCAGGCTCTGCAGGTGAGCAACCTGCAGGTCACCTCGCCGTCCACCTGGAAACGGCCGGCAAGCCGGGGTCTGCCTGAGCTGGTTCAGGCCAGCCTCCAGGTGTCGGGCCAGCTGGCCCCTGCCCTGCTGCAGCCGCTGGTGCGGCAGGTGGGGGGTTTGCCCGGCGTGCGTCTGTCCCCCGTGGCTCCTGAGGCCGATGGGGCCGGCGACCGCTCCGCCCGCCGCCAGTTGTTGCGGGACGCCTATCAGGACGCGCTCCAGCAGGCCCAGGATGTGGCGGCTGCCATGGGGTTGCGGGTGGTTCAGCCCTTGGAGGTGCAGCTCGATGGCGGGGCACGACCGGTGCCGCTGCGGGCGATGGCGCTGGCGGGTGGGTCGGTTCCCCCCTTTGATCCGGCCGAGCTCCCCGGACAAACGGACCGCCTCAGCCTCCAGGCCCGCTTCTGCGCCCGTTAGCTCTGCAGGTAGGTGGTCTGGCGCAGGCTGGCCTCCAGGTGGGCCATCAGGCGGCGGGCGTCGCTGATGCGCAGCTGGCCGCGGCCGATCGCCTCTTCGCTGGCCACCCGCAGCCGCTCCAGCAGCAGCTCCGGGTTGTGCTCCATCGCCTCCAGCACCTCGGCGTTGGTGTCGCCCCGCACCACGTGGTCGAGCTGGTAGCCACCGCTGGCCTTGAGCCGGAGGTGCACGGCGTTGGTGCTGCCGAACAGGTTGTGCAGGTTGCCCATCACCTCCTGGTAAGCCCCGCCGAGGAACATCCCGATCCAGTAGGGCTCGCCGGCGCGCAGGCTGTGCAGCTCGAGCAGCGGTTTCACCTGGCCCCGCCCGGAGCGCCCGGCCGGATCAATGAAGCGGGCGATCTTGCCGTCGGAATCGCAGGTGAGGTCGGCGAAGCTGCCCAGGCTCTGCGGCCGTTCGTCGAGCCGGTGGATCGGCAGCACCGGAAACAGCTGGTCGATGGCCCAGGTGTCGGGGGCCGAGCGGAACACCGAGAGGTTGGCGTAGTAGGTGGAGGCCAGGGCCGCCGGCAGGGCGCGCAGCTCCTCGGGGATCACGGCTTCGGCCGGCAGCAGGGCCAGCCGCTCGGCGATGGCTTGGCAGCAGGCCCAGGTGAGCTGCTCGGCCAGGCCCCGCTCCGGCAGGCCCAGGTAGCCGAGGCGGAAGGCGGCCAGGGCGTCGTCCTTGAACTTGAGGGCGTCGTTCCAGGCCTCCTGCAGCGCCTCAACGCTGGCTTCCACCGCGACCTCAGTTGCCGTGATCGCGGCGTAGGTGTCGCGCAGGTTGCGCAGGATCAGCGCTTCGTCGTTCTGTCGCGGCGGCACGGCGCCAGGCAGGCTGCCGGCGCCGAGCACGTCAAACACCAGCACCGAGAAATGGCTGGCGATGGCGCGGCCGCTTTCGCTCACCAGGGTGGGCACGGGAATGCCGTGGGGCGCGCAGCACTCCTTTACCGTCGCCACCACGTCGTTGGCGTAGTTCTGCAGGGAGTAGTTGGTGGAGGCAGCGCTGGCGGTGCGGCTGCCGTCGTAGTCGATGCCCAGGCCGCCGCCCACATCCAGATAGCCCATCGGCGCCCCCAGCCGGGTGAGCTCGCCGTAGATCTGGCCGGCTTCCTGCAGGGCGTCCTTGAGCACGGCGATGTCGTTGATCTGGCTGCCCACGTGGAAGTGCAGCAGCCGCAGCTCGCCGAGCAGGTTGGCGGCCCGCAGCGCCTGCACCGTGGCGAGCAGGTTGGGCACCGACAGCCCGAATTTGGCCCTTTCGCCCACCGAGCTGCCCCAGCGGCCGGTGCTGCGGGCTGAGAGCTTGGCGCGGATGCCGATCAGGGGAGCGGCGCCCAGCTCCTGGCTGGCGGCGATGATCCGCTCCACCTCGTCGGCCTGCTCGATCACCACCACCGGCTGGCGGCCCAGCCGCCGCGCCAGGATCGCCGTCTCGATGTAGCGCTGGTCCTTGTAGCCGTTGCAGATCAGCAGCGCCTCGGGGTCGTCAATCAGCGAGAGGGCAATCAGCAGCTCCGCCTTGCTGCCGGCCTCGAGGCCGAAATGCCAGCGCTTGCCGCAGGCCACCAGTTCCTCCACCACGTGGCGCTGCTGGTTGCACTTCACCGGAAACACGCCCTGGTAGCGGCCGCCGTAGCCGTATTGAGCGATGGCGCGTTCGAAGGCGCCGTGGATCCGCTCCAGCCGGTCTTCGAGGATGTCGTCGAAGCGGATCAGCAGCGGCAGCGACAGGTCGCGGCCCTGCAATTCCTGCACCAGCTCCACCAGATCGAGGGAGCCGCCGCGGTCGCCGCGGGGCTGCACCATCACGTGGCCGCGATCGCTCGCCGAGAAGTAGGGATCACCCCAGCGATCCAACCCGTAGAGGGCGGCGCTGTCGGCAGCAGTCCAGGTGTCGCTGTTCGTCAGGGTCACCAGAGGGTCTGCACGTGGGGGTAGGTCCTGATTTTGGAGTCTGCACTCACCAGGGGGATCGCCAGCTCGCGGGCCTGGGCCACCAGGAACCGGTCGGCGGGATCGGGATGAAAGGGTTCGGGAAGGTTGGTGGCGGCCACGGCCACCCGGGGCTCCAGGGGGAGCAGCCTGAGTGCAGGGATCGAGCCCAGCAGCTCAAGCCAGCGCTCGCAACTGATGCTGAGGGCAAGCCGCCCGCGACTCACCAGCATGGCCACCTCCCAGCAGCTGATGGCCGACACCAGCAGGCCCGGCTCCAGCGGGTTAGTGCCGGCGTCGTCGATGGCCGCTTTGGCGGCGGGGGAGAGGCGATCCAGATCGCCATTCACCCACCAGATCAGGGCATGGGTGTCGAGCAGGATCACGCCAGCGCATCCCAATCGCCTTCGGCGACGGGCGCGAAGGGGTCGTCGTAGTGCAGCACTGCCCCCTGCAGGAGCTGCAGGGGGTCGGACGCTTGGTTGGGGGCGGGGCGATAGGGGCGAACCTCCAGTGCCGGCCGGCCGTGATCGGTCACCACCAGCGGTTGACCACTGGTCTCGATGTCGCGGAACAGCGCCAGCGCATGGGCCTTGAACTGGGATTTGGAGATCCAGCGGGGCGGGGTGGCTCCCGGCATCCATTCAGCCCATAGTCATCTGACCCTAGTCAGAAGCGTGGGTGCTTGCCAAGCGGCAGGCCTGCCGCACACGATGACGCCACCTTTGCTTTTGCACCCTGTGGCCACCGAACGCTCCTTCATTGCCATCAAGCCCGACGGCGTTCAGCGCGGCCTGGTGGGCGAAATCCTGGGGCGCTTCGAGCGCAAGGGCTTCAAGCTGGTGGGCCTCAAGCAGCTCACCCCCAGCCGTGAGCTGGCCGAGAGCCACTACGGCGTGCACCGCGAGCGCCCCTTCTTCGCCGGCCTGGTGGAGTTCATCACCTCCGGCCCGGTGGTGGCGATGGTGTGGGAGGGCGACGGCGTGATCGCCAGCGCCCGCAAACTGATCGGTGCCACCAAGCCGCTCGAGGCTGAGCCCGGCACCATCCGCGGCGATCTGGCCGTGAACATCGGCCGCAACGTGATCCACGGCTCCGACGCCCCCGAAACCGCCGCCTTTGAGATCGGCCTCTGGTTCCAGCCCTCCGAGCTGAGCGACTGGACCCCCGCCGATCAGACCTGGCGCGTCGAGGGCTGAGGCGCCCAGGCCGCTAAGGCGAGAAGCGCCGCCAGCTGAAGGCGTCCAGTTGGCGGTGTGCTTCAGCCGACACTTCGCCCTTGATGGCCGCTGCCACCAGCTCGGCGGTGATGGCGGCCAGCAGCACGCCGTTGCGGTGGTGGCCGGTGGCCAGCCATAGCCCCGCAATCGGACTTCTCCCCAGCAGCGGCCCCTCGTCGGGGGTGCAGGGGCGGAAGCCCCACCAGCGCTCCATCGGCGGCCAGGCACTTGCTTCGGGCAGCAGGTCGGCGATGCCGTCCTGCAGCTGGCGCTGGCCCGCAGGCGTCAGCCCCTCGCTGAACCCCGCCTCGGCCTCACTGGTCGCCCCCACCACCAGCAGTCCGTCCTCCCGCGGCACCAGATAGGTGCCTGGGCCAAAAATCACCCGGCCCAGGGCCTGGCGCGGCCCCTGCAGCGACAGCATCTGGCCCTTCACCGGCACAACCGGCAGCTCGGGCAACAGCTTGGCGCTCCAGGCGCCGCAGGCGAGCACCGCCCGCTGGGCCGGCAGCTGCTGGGCGTCGCCCTCGGCATTGCGTAGGTGCACCGCCGCCAGGGCGCCGGCCCCGTCGCGCTCGAGGCCCAGCACCTGGGTGCCCTCCTGGAAGCGCACCCCCCGCTCCACGCAGGCCCGCTCCAGGGCCCGCATCAGCTGGCGGCGGTTGTCGATCTGGCCGTCCTGGGCAAACAGCAGCCCGGCTTGCCAGCTTGGGCCGATGCCAGGCACCTCCCGCTCCAGGCCGCGGCGATCCAGGGCTTCACCCCAGGCGGCGGTGGGGTAGGCGTCGCGTTCCGCGGCGCTGGGGAAGGGCACCACGATGCCGCAGGGCCGCAGGCCGCAGCGCAAGCCGCTGTCGGCTTCGATCTGCGCCACCCAGGCGGGAATGCGCGCCAGGCTCGCCTGGCCCAGGGCCAGCAGGTTGCCGCTGAGCCCTTCGGCGTGGGGCGCCAGCATCCCCGCTGCCACGAAGCCCGCAGCTTCATTGCGGCGGCGGCTCAGCACCAGCACCGCCTCGCCGCGGCGGGCCAGCTGGTGGGCCAGGGCCAGGCCCATCAGGCCGCCCCCCAGCACCGTGATGGTTGCCCCCTTGGCTGCAGTCATGGCTGGGCAGGCGCCGCTGGCTCCAGCCCCAGCACCGTGGCCCCGCAGGAGCGCAGGGCAGCGTCAGCGGTGATGAGTAGCAGTGGTTCCTGGCGGCTTTGCACGAGCAGCAGCTGGTCGAAGAGGTCGCTGGGGGCGGCGCTGCTATCCAGCTCGGCCAAGGCCAGCAGGTGCTCATTGAGCAGGGGCAGCCAGTGGAA
Source organism: Cyanobium sp. Alchichica 3B3-8F6 (assembly GCF_024346435.1). Taxonomy (NCBI): domain Bacteria; kingdom Bacillati; phylum Cyanobacteriota; class Cyanophyceae; order Synechococcales; family Prochlorococcaceae; genus Cyanobium; species Cyanobium sp. Alchichica 3B3-8F6. The sequence goes on from NZ_JAGQCZ010000017.1 coordinate 38,844, forward strand.
GTGCTGACGGGTCACCTCCTGCTCCAGGCGTGCCAGGTCGAGCTGCACCCGGCCTTGGCGTTGCTTGAGGGCCAGTTCCCAGAGGCTCACCTGGCTCACGAACACCTCGGCCCCCGGCGCCTGCACGGCGGCGATGGCCCAGGCCGGTAGGCGCGGGTCGTCCGCCAGCCACCAGAGCAGCACCTGGGTGTCGAGCAGCAGGCGTTTCATTGCAGCGGTGCGTCGAAGTTGGCGGCGATGGCAATGGCGTGGCGCATGGCGCCTGGTGCGTGGGCGGCGCTGGGGCTTGGTACCCAGGCGCTGAGGCGGGCGACCGGCTTGCCTGCTCTGGCGATCCAGATCTCCTCGCCCTGCTCCACCTGGAGCAGAAGGCGCGAGAGCTGGGTTTTGGCCTCATGCACATTCACCAGCTGGGGCCGGTTGCTTGGTGTTGGCTCAGGGGGGAATGGCGGGTAGGCCATGGCCGCAGAAACTTCTGGACTTAGTTTTAGCTTAGCTAACCAGCGTCAATCACGATCCGCCCCGGAGCCCCCTCGCCCCGTCAAGCCGGCGTCCAGGGGCTCCCCATAGGATCGGCTGAGGCATTGATACAGGCCATGGCAGGCGCGGCAGCAGCCCCAGCATCACGAGCCACATCCCAGCAGGCTCCTTGGGAAGCCGTGATCGGCCTGGAGACCCACGTGCAGCTGGGCACCGCCAGCAAGATCTTCAGCGGCGCCTCCACGTGCTTCGGCGACGACCCCAACACCCACATCGATCCGGTGGTGTGCGGCCTGCCAGGCACCTTGCCGGTGCTGAATCAGAAGGTGCTTGAGTATGCGGTGAAGGCGGGCCTGGCCCTCAACCTCCACATCGCTGAACACAGCAAATTCGACCGCAAGCAATATTTCTATCCCGACCTGCCCAAGAACTACCAGATCTCCCAATACGACGAGCCGATCGCCGAAGACGGCTGGATCGAAGTGGAGGTGGCCGAAAAAGGCAAGGACACCTATCTCAAGCGCATCGGCATTGAGCGCCTGCACATGGAGGAGGACGCCGGCAAGTTGGTGCACGCCGGCAGCGATCGCCTGGCTGGCTCCACCCATTCGCTGGTGGACTACAACCGCGCTGGTGTGGCCCTGGCTGAGATCGTCAGCAAGCCGGATCTGCGCACCGGCCGCGAAGCCGCGGAATACGCCTCGGAGATCCGCCGGATCATGCGCTACCTGGGTGTGAGCGACGGCAACATGCAGGAGGGCTCCCTGCGCTGCGATGTGAACATCTCTGTGCGGCGTGGCCCTGATGCCCCCTTCGGCACGAAGGTGGAGATCAAGAACATGAACTCGTTTTCCGCCATCCAGAAGGCGATCGATTTCGAGATTCAGCGCCAGATCAAGGCCTATGAGGCCGGCGAGCCGGTCGTGCAGGAAACCCGCCTCTGGGATGAGGGCAAGCAGCTCACCAAGAGCATGCGTTTCAAGGAGGGTGCCAGCGACTACCGCTATTTCCCCGACCCGGATCTGGGCCCGATCGAGGTGAGCCCCGCGCAGCGCGAGGCCTGGCGCGCCGAGCTGCCGGAGCTGCCGGCCGCCAAGCGCCACCGCTACGCCGATCAGCTGGGGCTGTCGATCTACGACGCCCGGGTGCTCACCGATGAACGCCCGATGGCGGAGTACTTCGAGGCGGCCGTGGCGGCCGGGGCCGAAGCCAAAGCCGTTTCCAATTGGGTTACCGGCGACATTGCTGCATATGTGAACGCCAACAAGCTCCCGATCGCGGAGTTGCCCCTCCGGCCCGATCAGCTGGCGGAGATGGTGCAGCTGATCGAGGGCGGTGTGATCAGCGGCAAGATCGCCAAGGAGATCCTGCCGGAGCTGCTGGAGCGGGGCGGTTCTGCCAAGGCGATCGTGGAGCAGCGGGGGCTGGGCATGATCAGCGACCCGGCGGCGATCACGGCGATCGTGGAGGCGCTGCTGGCGGCCCACCCCGAGGAGGTGGAGGCCTTCCGCGGCGGCAAAACCAAGCTGCAGGGCTTCTTCGTGGGCCAGCTGATGAAGCAAACCGGCGGCAAGGCCGATCCCAAGCTCGCCAACCAAATCCTCAGCCAGAAGCTCAAGGGTTGAGCGCCCGCTCCACCTCCTGCTCCAGCTGCTGCGGCCCAACGCGGTTGTTGAGCACCACATCCGCCAGCCCCCGTTTACGCATCAGGGGCCATTGGGCGGCGATCCGCGCGCGGGCGTCAGCTTCGCTGAGCTGATCGCGCGCCATCAGCCGTGCCAGCTGCTGGGCCTCCTCGCAGTCCACCAGCCACACCTCGCTGCAGAGCGCTTCGAGGCCCGCCTCAAACAGCAGCGGAATCATCAGCACCACCACCGGTGCCGCAGCGAGGCCCTCCAGCTCGGCCGCAAAGCGTGCGCGCACCAGCGGATGCACCAGCTGCTCCAGCCACTGCCGTTCGGCCCCATCGGCAAACACGATCCGCCCCAGTGCGGCGCGGTTGAGTGTGCCGTAGCGCGCCAGCACCGCCTGCGCCCCCGGGCTCCCGGGTGCCAGCGCCTCGCGGGCATAGACATCGGCATCCAGCACCGGCAGCCCCCTCGCCGCCAACAGCTGGCCAACGCTGCTTTTGCCACTGGCGATGCCGCCGGTGAGGCCGATGCGGCGCTGGGGGGTGGAGGCCATCGCATCAGTGTGGTTCAGGATGCAGCCAGTGGCCGCAGCGCCTTGACCCACCCCTGGCACCCCATTCCCGGCGGCATCACGGCCCCCAGAGGCTTCCTCGCGGCGGGGATCACGGCGGGGCTGAAGGCCTCCGGCAAGCCCGACCTCTCCCTGCTGCTGGCCCCCGAGGGCGCCGTATGCGCCGGCACCTTCACCACCTCCCTGGTGCGGGCGGCCTGCGTGGACCTCTGCGCCGAGCGCCTGGCGATCAGCGGCGGCCACGCCCGCGCCGTGCTCACCAATTCCGGCCAGGCCAATGCCTGCACCGGAGAGCACGGCCTGGCTGACAGCCTCACCGCCACCGCCTCGGTGGCCGAGCGCCTGGGGCTGGCCGCCGGGGCCGTGCTGATCTGCTCCACCGGCGTGATCGGCGTGCCGATCCCGATGCCCACCCTGCTGGCGGGCCTGGATCCGCTGGTGGCGGCCCTCAGCCCGGAGGGTGGCGGGGCGGCGGCCACGGCGATCCTCACCACCGATCTGGTGGACAAGCAGATCGCCCTGGAGGCCGATCTCGGCGGCCGCAGCGTGCGCATCGGCGGCATGGCCAAGGGGTCGGGAATGATCCACCCCAACATGGCCACGATGCTCGGCACCCTCACCTGTGATGCCGGCGTGCCGGCGGATGTGTGGCAGGCGATGGTGCAGCGGGCGGTGGAACGCTCGTTCAATGCGATCACGGTGGACGGCGACACCAGCACCAACGACACGTTCCTGGCCTTTGCAGCCGGCGAGCGCTTAAGCCCCGAGCACTTCGAGGCGCTGGAGGCCGGCCTGACGGCGGTGTCGCAACACCTGGCCAAGGCGATCGCCCGTGACGGCGAGGGCGCCACCTGTTTGATCGAGATGCAGGTGGAGGGCACGGCCGATGACGCCGGCGCCCGCGCCATCGCCCGCACCGTCTGCGGTTCGTCGCTGGTGAAGTGCGCCGTACACGGCCGCGACCCCAACTGGGGCCGGATCGTGGCCGCCGCCGGCCGCGCCGGTGTGCCCTTTGATCCAAACGCCGTCGCCCTCTGGCTGGGCGAGCACCAGCTGATGGCCGCCGGCCAGCCCCTGGCCTTTGATCGCGTCGCCGCCAGCGGCTACCTCCGCAACGACACGGTGCTGATTCGCCTGGTGGTGGGCGTCGGCCCCGGCTCAGGCGTGGCCTGGGGTTGCGACCTCTCGGATCAATATGTCCGCATTAACGCCGATTACACGACGTAGAGGTAAACCCGTTGCGCTGGAGGGGTTCTGAGGGGTGACTGGGTGACGCTTACGGAACGCTTACGGAGGAGACAGACGTAATTCCCAGTGCTCAACTGAAACTCGATACGTTCAAGTTGATCCTTTTTTCTCAAATCCATTGGCAGAAGCGGATTCTTTCCGTAAGCAAGGCACCTCACCCACCCTCAGGACACCACCCAACCGCCACCTCCTGCCGAGCAACCCACTGAGAGCACCTTTTTGTCAGGTGCTCGCCCTGGGGGATCAGACCCTGATGAATCGGACAGGTAAGAAGGGTGACGCAATGCTTGCCGACCTCGTAACGGAAGTGCTGGCAGGTGATGCAGACTGACCCCGTGCGGGAGGGTTTGAGGACATTCCACTCAAGGAAATCCCACTCTTCAGCGGGAGCGGCAGGTGGCACAGGGCGGACAGTGGGCATCACTGGCGGGCAGATACACCTGTACTAGCCGCGGTCGGGTGGTGGGGTCAAGGAGTCCATTGAGTCCCTTATCGCCAAGGCAGTCGCCAACAGCAGGAAACGCCAATACACTGTCAAAAGACCTAACAAGACCAGATGAAGCGCCTGTTGCTACTCGCCCTGACCGCTGTGACGCTGCTTATGGGCACGAGTGCTAGCGCCTGCGAGAAGCACTTGAACGGTCATCAGAACGGATCTGACACCGACCTGGAAGGCAGCAAGAAGTAGAGGTGTAGGTGCCAACAAAACTCAAAAACCCCAGAGGGCAGTATCTGCTGTTCCGCTGCCTGGAGACTGGGTTCATCACCACTGCGCCTGCACTCAGTCGCTACCAACGAGGCAGGGGTATTGACCCCTCACGCAGGGAACTGGTGGGAGAACGACCCGCCAACTGGATCAAAGAAGTCCCCACAAGCACCTGTGAGCATTGCGGAATGGTCGTAAAGGGCAACCAGTGGACGTTCAGGCAGCACCAGCAGACCAAGCGGTGTCAGGCGTCCAGAGGGGCATAAGTCCCCAAGTCATCCTCACACGCCTGAATATCCGCCAGCAGGTCTTCCAGCAGCATCCGCACCCTCACTGACTGCTCTGGGTTCCTAGAAGCGTTGAGGGCAAGCACCGTAATGCGTGTGGTCATCTGCTCCAGCGTCAGCAGGGTGCCTTCAAGAACCTCCGTAGCAAGAGCAGCGGTGGTCAGGGTGGTCATCGGATCTGGAGCGACTGCTCACAGTGTTCCCACAGGCATCCGCTGAAACTATGCACACACCGTATAACGGGCAAAACCCAGTCCAGCAGGCGAGAATGGGCGGAAGCGACCAGACCCAGTGACTGACTCAGCGACCATCGGCGCAACCGAAGCAGACGACGAGGACCTGGGCAACAAGATTCAGGCAGTTGTTGCTGATGTTCTAAGTCAACAGCAATGAGTAACGCATTTGGAATCTTCAGAATAGGTTCTTTCTTCTTTCTAATGTGGATCACAACCACAATTGACAATGCCGCTTTTAGGGTAGGGATCTTCGTCCTCTGGATCATTCTTGAGATGGCATTCTTGCAAAATCTTCAGGAGACTATCGGGCACATAGAAGCAGAGCGAAGACAGAGGCAACACAATCCCAAGAAATGAGGATCACGCTTCAACAACCTCCAATAAATCCTCAATCCCACAGTCCAACACCGTCACGATCCTCCCCGCCAGGTCCAGCGACAGCGCTGATGCCGCCTTGTCATCAGTCCTCGCCAATCTTGTAATGGTGGTTGCTGCCACGCCCGACTGAACCGCCAACGAGTTCATGGTGATCGCCTTCTGCCCCAGGGCCGCCTAAAAGTAATTTCATGTCGTGCTCATGACCACGCCTCCCAGTGCGAGCATTCCCCTGATGTCGTGGCTCAGTTCCTGCTGGCCCGCGTGAACTGAGCGGTAGCCGCCGTAGCGCAGC
>NZ_JAGQCZ010000018.1:0-40516 GCF_024346435.1 Cyanobium sp. Alchichica 3B3-8F6
GGGTTCATAGTGGATGAATGGAGCTGCGCAATCAGCTTCCAAGCAGTCATCTCTTGACTGCTCCTGTTCACCCTCCGGAAAGGGTCACAGGACCTCCTGAGTTACACCACTCGGAGGGGCGCTACCGTTGGTGAGCATTGCCTTTTTAGCCCTTCGCGTACTTGCATCATGGGATTGCGCTGTTGGAACGCAGACGCCCTGCCATGGATGTGTTGTGCAGATCAACGTCGGTCAATCGGTGCTGTTGTCCACAGACACGTCGGGCAGCTGGCTGCAACTTTCCATCACCAGTGGTTTTGGCCGGTTGTCCGATTCAGAACTCACATTGGCCTTTGTTGGCCCTGGCGATGTGCAGTTGATTCGGATCCCCGCCGGTTGCGCAGGCTGTCTGGAGGCGCTGACGGATCTCTCGGTGGTCTGGCGTGATCTGCCAGATAATCTCGGGTTCGGCGACGATTTGATCAGCGATTGGATGCTGAGGCTGTTACGGCTACGCAGTCAACCCCAGGCGGATCGGCGTCTACAGGTTCTATTTCAGGCGCTGATCTGGCACCACGGGTGCAGGATTGGCCAAGGGTATTGGCTGCCGTTTTGCCTGTCCCATGGGCGATTGGCCGAGTTGATCGGTTCAACGCGCCCAACGGCAACGCGAGCGCTGCAGCAATTGCGCCAATCTGGGCATTTGCGGGATCACCTCGCCCAGCCTGGCTGGTTGTTTCAACCCGATATTCTGACGCTGGCCTAGCGGCTGCGCCGGACACGCACGGGCACGAGCACCGGCTGCATCAAACCACCGCCGCCGTTGTCGTCATCGGAGTCGGTGGTGAGCCAGAAGGCCAGGCCGAACAGAGCGAGGACGCCCGTGAAGAGGATGAGCTCGGCCATGGCGTTCAGATTGGCTCATTCAACCGTAGCCAGGTCGGCAAGGGGGTGCTGTAGCGAGGGTGGCTGGTTTTGGGGCGGTTTTTACACCAGCGGAGCCAGGGCGAGCAGCCCGCCGCCAAGGGTGAGGCCTGCGGCCAGGGCCAGGCCCCAGGCGGGCTTGCTCTTGCGCAGCACAGCAAAAGTAGTGCCTACAACCGCGGTGGAGGCCAGGGCCGCCCCGATCCACCAGCCGAGCAGCTCGGAGGCGCTGCCGCCGGCTTCCTGGCCGTGCAGCATGGCGTGGACGGCCACGCCAACCGCCAGCACCACGGTCAGTACCCCCTGGCCGTCCAACTGGTGGCTGCGCTGGCGTGCCAGCAGGGCGAGCCCGATCCCCGACACCGTGAGGGCGGCCAGCACTTCCGCAGCGGGCAGGCTGCCGCCGAAGGCGCCGAACAGGGATCCGACCACCGCTGCAGCCAGGGAGACCAGCAGCAGAGAGGGGCCCGCCAGGGCGGCGGCACCACCCACGCCCACCAGTAGCAACAGGTGGTCGACGCCCAGCAGGGGGTGGCTGGCTCCGGCGACCAGACCGCCAGAGGCGAGGCCATGGCCCCCCGCGGGTAGGGCGGAAAGCAGGCTCAAGGCCAGGCCGGCAGCGGCGGCGGGAGCCAGTTGGCGGAGGGAGGAGGGGGGCATGACGATGGCGAAGGCCTCAGATTCAGTATCCCGCTCAGGCGAGGCCCTTGCCGGAATCTTTGGCAACGCACACCTGGAGCTGGCGGCGCAGCGCGTCGTGGTCGAGGTTTTTGCCGATCAGCACGATCTGGTTTTTGCGGGTGGCGTCGGGCCAGTCGGAGTCGTCGATCGAGAAGCGCTTGCCGGCCAGGTGGAACACATGCCGCCGCTCGCTCTCGTTGAACCAGAGGATGCCCTTGGCCCGAAACACTTCCGCCGGCAATTGGTTGTCGAGGAAGTTCTGGAATTTGCGCAGGGCAAAGGGGCCTTCCGCCGCAAACGACAGGGAGGTGAAGCCCTCGATCGCGGCGTGGTCGGGATGGTCGGCGTGGCTGTGATCGTGATCGTGGTTGTGCGCGTGGCTGTGATCGTGTTCGTGCTCGTGTTCGCAGTGGCCGTGCTCGTGGTCGCAGGCGCTGTGGTCTTCTTGCGCCGTGCGTTGCTGCTCGGCAACGATTTTGTCGCTCTCGAACAGGCCCACGCTCAGCAATAGCGGCAGGGGCACCTCACCGTTCACCGACCGCAGGATGCGGGCGTCGGTTTTGATGCTGCGCAGCTGCTCTTCCAGGGCGTTCAGCCGCTCTTCGGCCACCAGGTCGCACTTGTTGAGCAGCAGCATGTCGCTGTACACGATCTGGGCCCGGGCCACCTCGCCCTCCAGCAGCTCGTCGCTGAAGTTCTCCGCATCCACCAGGGTGATGATCGAGTCGAGCCGGGTGGCATCGCGCAGGTCGCTGCCCAGGAAGGTCATGGCCACCGGCAGCGGGTCAGCCAGGCCGGTGGTCTCCACCACCAGGTAGTCGACCGGCTCGGGGCGATCCAGGATCCGATACACCGCTTCGAGCAACTCGCCGTTGATCGAGCAGCAGATGCAGCCGTTGCTCAGCTCCACCATGTCGTCGCCAGTGGCGACGATCAGGTCGTTGTCGATGCCGATTTCCCCGAATTCATTCACCAGCACCGCCGTTTTCAGGCCCTGCTGGTTGCTGAGGATGTGGTTCAGCAAGGTGGTTTTCCCAGCCCCCAGAAAGCCGGTGAGGATCGTTACCGGCAAGCCCGTGGGACTGGCCGTGGGGGCGGGGCTGGCGCTGGCGGTCATCGAATCGGGAGCTGCCGAGAGAATTGGACCTTAGGAAGGGCAGGATCGCCCCTGGCTCAGAACTGGAAGCTGGTTTTGATCAGGGCACCGACCTGATTACCGCCCCCCTGATTTCCGCCCGGGTTGTTGAGGTAGAAGATCGCCGGGGTCACTGAGATGGCATCGGTCACCTGCCACTGGTACCACCATTCCCAGGCCCAGACGCCCTTCTCCGTGTCGGCCCCGTTGCGGGTGGCTGTGGCAAAGGCCGGCTGGCCCACACCCATGCCAAAGCTGTTGCCTTCCGCCAGCACATCGCTCCATTGCAGGCCCACCATCCACGACTGGCTGGTGCGCAGATTCGTGCCTGAGCTGCGGTTGAGGCCGTAGCCGGCGCTGATCGACGGGATCCAGCCACCCTCGGCCGGCTGCCAGAAGCCGCTGATGCCGAAGGCATTGGTGCTGGCCCCGAACCCTTCAATCTCGGCGGTGATAAAGGGTGTGGCGCCGGGCACACCCACGCCGCCATTGAGATAGGAGTAAATCGCCGCAAGGCCCCAGTTCTCCTGGCCATAGCCCAGCTGCACGGTGCTGGTGCCGGCTGAGGTGCTGGTGAACAGGCCCTGGCTGGAATCGGCTGCGTTGGCGGCGACGTAATTAACGCTCACGCTCAAGCCGTTGTCTTGCCACCAGAGACCCAAGCCGGGGCCGAGGTTTTTGTTGTAAGCCAGGGGTGCACCGTTGAGGGTGAGGGCGTTGAGGATCGTGTCGCTGGGATAGGCGCTGGGCCAGAGGGCGAGCATGTCTTCCTGGCCCACCCGGCCGCCGAAGGTGGCGGTGAACTGGCTGCCGATTGGGAATTGGTAGAAGAGCTTGTCGATGCCCAGCACATCGGGGCCACCCTCCTCTTGGAATGCGATCTCCAAGGTGGAGAGCCCGCCACCGAAGGCATTGCGTTCTCCATCGAAGTTGCCGGCCCGCAGCACCGTGCGCAGCAGATCCTTGCCGGTGAAGCTGGTGTCGAGGTTGAGCTGCACGTCGTAGTTGAACGTGACCTGCTCACCGGCGGGGTTGTTGCTCACCCCACCCACCACAAAGGTGGCCAGGCCAGAAAGTTTGGTGGTGGTGGAAAATTGGGTGGCCTCGAGTTCGCCCGCTTTGGCTTCCAGGCCATCGACGCGGCCCTTGAGCACGGCCAGTTCCTTCTCGAACTCGGCCATCAGGCGCTTGAGATCGTCGGTGACGTCCGTGATGCGATCGAGGCAGGCGTTGAGCAGGGCGGCGGCCTCGAAGCGGGTCATGGAACGGCCTCCGCGGAACGTGCCATCGGGGTAGCCGGCTACGCAGCCATAGCGCTCGATCAAGTTGCTGAGGGCCTGGTACGCCCAGTCGGTGGGGCGCAGATCGGAGAACTGGCCAATGCTGGTGACCTGCTCCTGGCTGCGCGCGTAATGGTTGACGCGCTCAAGGTTGAGCTCGGTTGCTGCAGCCGCGACGGGTGTCAGCAGGCCCAGGACTGCCGTTGCAGTCAGACCTTGTCGGATCGATGCCATTTGCTTGGTCACCAAGGGTTGCGGATTGCAGCCCAGCAGAGTTGCCCGAGGATGATAACGATTCTCATTCCTGCCTGATTCCGGCCTTGCTTCAGCGAATCGCCTGCCAGCTTTCGATCAGAGCCTCTTGGCTGGCTCGGTCGCAGCGACCTCCGAGGCCATTCACGATCAGGCAGGTGTTGGCGCTGAGGGTGGCCACCAGGCTGGTGGCGGAGCCATCGCCTGCCAGAGCCAGGCCGTCGGCCACCAAGGGCTCGGCCGATAGGGGAACGCCGCTGAGGGCGCTGATGCGTTGCAGCGCTTTGCTGGGCGGCAGTTGTTCGCTGAACAGCATCGGAACCTGCTCCTGTTTGAGCTGCTTCACCACGGCCTGGAAGGCCTGGGGCCGGAGGTTGTCGCTGCTGCTCATCGAGTCGACCAGGGGCAGCTCCTGGAGCCCGTAGGCCCGCCCCAGGCTGGCGAAGGCGCGGTGCCCGCTGGCCTGGGGCCGGGGGGCGGGGATTGTGTCCAGCTGCTGGCGGTTCCAGCGGTCGAGCTGGCCGAGCACGGCCGTCATCGCCCGTGCCCGGGCGGCGATGCGGGGGCGGGCCGCAGGTTTGAGCTGCTCGAGCTGCTGGGCCACCAGCTGCACCATGGCGCTGGCCTGGCTGGGGTCGTGCCACACATGGGGATCCCGATCGCCGTGATCGTGCCCTCCTTCCTCATGGTGGTCGCCGTGGCTGTCCTGCAGCGCTTTGAGCTCGGGGCTCCCCGGGACGGCCCGCTCGGCCACCGCCACCGCCTTGCTCTGGCCGGCTAAGGAGGGGGTGAGGCCATACCCATTGATCAGCACCAGCTGGGCCTGGCTGAGTTCGCGGCTCTGCTGTGGTGTCAGTCGGAACTGGTGGGGGTCGTCACTCGGTTGCAGCAGGCAGCTCACCCGCAGGTCGTCTGCGGCCAGGCGCTGGGTGATGTCACAGAGCACGCCATCGCCGGCAATCACTTCGGCAGGCGGAGGGGCTCCGCAGCCGGCAAGGGCGAGGGCCATGTCAGCTCCAGCCCCAGCCGCTGTTGCCCCCGCCAAAGCTGGGCGTGCAGTGCGTGGATGCACGGGCGCTTCTTGAGGCTTGATCGGCATGACGTGGCAGCGCTGACCGGCCGCAACAGCAAACTTGAACGTAATGGTTCTCAGTGCGGCCGGGTCGGGGCGTCTCGTTAGCGTTGGGGACCCTGTGGCGATTCGGTGTCCCTAGAGGTGAGCCAGCTGCAGGTGCGCCGCGGCGGCGAGCTGGCCCTCGATGGGGTGAGCTTTGCCCTCGAGCGCGGCACCCTCACGGCCCTGGTGGGCCCCAATGGAGCCGGTAAGAGCACCCTGCTGCAGGCCCTGGAGGGGCAACTGCCGATCGCGGCCGGCACCATTCGGCTGGACGGAGCGGCTCTGACGCCCGCCCTGGTGCGGCAGCAGTTGGCCCTGATGCCCCAGCGCGGCGAAATCGCCTGGCATTTCCCGATCACCGTGCGCGAGCTGGTGGCCCTGGGGCGGATGGCGGCCCAGCGGCCCGGCTGTTGCGATGTGGAGGCGGCCCTGCAGCGGGTGGGCCTGGCGGGCTTGGCAGGCCGGCGCCTGGATCAGCTATCGGGTGGCCAGCAGCAGCGGGCTCTGCTGGCCCGCACGCTGGTGCAGCCAGCCCGGGTGCTGTTGCTCGATGAGCCCTGCGCCGCCATCGATCCCCCCTCCCGCACGGAGCTGCTGAAGGTGATGGGGCAGCTGCGCGATGCCGGCCTCACCCTGCTGGTGAGCAGTCACGACTGGGGCCTCGACCTCGACGCCTACGACCGGGTGCTGGTGCTCGATCGCGGCCTGCTCGCCGACGGCACCCCCCAGCAGGTGCGCCATGCCCTGGGCGATCTGCAGGTGGGCAACCACTGCTGCGGCTGAGCCACCCAGCTGCGGTTAGGCCAGTGCTGCGGCTAGGCGCTCTGGCGTTCCTGGCAGGCGCGGCAGAGCCCAAAGAATTCCAGGGTATGGAACAGCAGCTGGAAGCCGGCGGCCTGCTCGCCCTTCAGCGACACGTTGTGCATGGGGCACTGCTCCAACACCACGCTGGTGCCGCAATCGACGCAGGTGAGGTGGTGCTCATCGCGCTCGGTGGGTGCGAACAGGGCCTCGCCGCTGGGCAGGTGGCGACAGCGAATCAGGCCCCGCTGCTGCAACTGGCGCAGGTGCCGGTACACCGTCGCCAGGCCCATCGGTTGGGGACCCTGGCGCAGCAGGGCGTGCAGGTCCTGGCCGGAGAGCTCCCGGCTGGCCTGGCGCAATGCGGTCAACAAGAGCTGCTGGCGGTCGCTTGGGGCGGCAACCTGGGTGGACATGGCCGGACAGGCTGCGGCGGGGTGCGCTGATCCTATGGAGACTCTCTGGTGGCTGCTGCCTCTGTTGCTGGCCCTGGTGATCGGCGCCCTCTGTCCCCTGGCCGGCACCCTGCTGTTGGTGCAGCGGCGGCTGTTTCTGGCCAACCTCGTGTCCCACGCGGTGCTGCCGGGCCTGGCCCTGGCGGTGGCCCTGCGGCTCGATCCCGGCCTGGGCGGGGTGATCAGCGGCGTGACCGGCGCCCTGTTGGCGGAGCGCCTGAGCCGCCGGGATCGCCCGGGCCAGGCCGGCGATGAGGCCGTGCTCAACACGGTGCTGGCTGGCTTTCTGGGGCTGGGGGTGCTGTTGATTCCCCTGTTGCACATCCGGGTGGATCTGGAGGCGGTGCTGTTCGGCGACCTGCTGGCGGCCGGGCCGATCGATCTGCTGCGCAGCCTGCTGGCCCTGGCCGCGGTGCTCCTGCTGCTGGCCTGGCGCTACCACCACTACGTGTATCTCGGGGTCGATCCTCTCGGTGCCGCCAGCGCTGGCCTGCCGGTGCAGCGGCTGCGGCTGCTGCTCACCCTGGTGACCGCCTTCACGGTGGTGAGTGCCATGACGGCGGTGGGGGTGGTGCTCGTGATTGCCCTCATGGGCGCCCCGGCCCTGGTGGCCCTCGCTGGGGCCACCAGCCTGCGCCAGGCCCTGGGGCGCTCGGCCCTGGTGGGGTTGGTCCTCAGTGGCGCAGGATTTCTGTTGGCGATCCAGCCGGCGATCAACCTGCCGCCGGGCCCCCTGATCGGCGTGCTCTGCATGGGGCTGTTGCCGATCGCAGCCCTGCAGGCCCAGTGGCTTTCAGCCCGCGGGTAGCCACAGGGCCAGTCGAACCGGCTTAGCCTGCGGGCGCAGCTCCAGCGTGGTCGCCTCGATCAGCACGGGCTGGGCCGCCTCAGTGGCCCGGGCCCTGGAGCGCAGGGTGAGCAGCAGCTGTTGACTGCTGGGATCAAACAGCAACGGGGCACCGGGCTCCACCTCCCAGCCCGTCAGCGGGCGTTGCTGCAGCAGCTGGCCGCGGCGATCCAGGGCCAATAGCTGGGGGTGCGATCCCCGGGCCCAGTCGCTGACCACCAGCCACACCCGCTCGCCGCCCCGGTCGCAGGCACTGGCCAGCACGGCTTCCCCGCCGATCCAGAGTTGCCGCGGCGGCTGGCCGGGTTCCACCAGCTCCAAGGAGCGCCGGTAGTCGGGCCAGTGGCGCACCAGCAGGGCGCGGCCGCTCACGGGGCAGAAGCTGCTGAGTTCCCGGCTCCCCGGCAGCACCTGGCGCCGGCTGGGCTGCCCCGGCAGGTTGTGGAGGGTCAGTCCCTCCAGTTCGGGCACCACCAGCCCTCCCCCCTCCGGCAGCAGCTGCATGGGCCCGGTGGCGCTTTGGGGGATGGCAACCTCTCCCCCCTGCACGCGGCGCAGCACAGTGCTGCCTGGATCCAATGCTGCGGTGGCCGACTGCACCAGCAGATCGCCCCGCTGGTTGCTGCTCAGGTGGGCAAACAGCAGGGGGGCGCTGCTGAGCGGCTGGAGTTGGCCGGGCCGGGGTTCGGAGAGCGTCTGGGGTGCCCGCACCAGATTGCGTTGCTGCAGCGGCAGCAGCCACAGCTGATGGGAGCCCTGGTCGTTGCCGCTGAGCAGGGCCACCCCGGAGCCGTTGCCGAGCGGCATCACCTGGGCCAGCTGGGGCCACACCGGCGTCAGCGGCTGCCAGCTTCCATCGCGCCGTTGCAGCTGCAACTGCTCGCCGCCGGGCACCGGCACCACCGCCAGCAGCCGCGGCCGGGGGTCCCAGCGCCAGCGCTGCCGTGGCAGGGGCAGGTTGCGGCGGTCGACGCCGGCCAGCAGGAGCGTTAGGGGCCCGGGGATCGTTTGACCCGGCCGCAGCAGCAGGCGCAGGGGGTTGCCCTCCCCCAGCCAGCGCCAGGCCAGCGGTGGTTTGAGGGCACTGTCGCGCTCGAGGCTGGCGCGCAGCATCGGCCGGCTGAAGCGCAGATCCAGGGCCGCCGGCCCCGAACTGGCGCTGAAGGCTTGGAGCTCCAGCAGCCGGGGTGGGCGCCGCAGCAGCAGTTGTTGCTGCAGGGCTGCCAGGCCGAGCCCGCCCGCCAACAGCAGCAGCACCCGTTTCGTGGCCTGGTTCATGGCTCTCCCCTGCTCACGGTTCGAGGGGCCGGCGGGGCCGGGGGATCGGCCTGATCTGCTCGGCCACCACCACGCTGCGGGTCTGGCCGTTGTGCTCCTCCATCGCCATGGTTCCCTGCACCGCCAGCCATTGATCGGCCCTGGGCTTCTGGCCCGCCGGCCAGCGCATGGGCAGCCCCACCGGCGTGGCATCGGCCAGGCAGCAGCGCACGAGCAGCCGGGCCAGCTGGGGTTGGTCGTTGTCCTGGGGCCACACAAATCCGCTGATGCGCACCGGATCCCCCGCGTAGAGGCTGGGATCGGGCTGGCTGCGCAGCAGCCGCACCCAATCGGTGAGGGTGCGCTGGGCCGGCGGCAGCACGAAGCTCAGCTCCGCCTCCTCGCCCAGCTCGGCCGGGCGGTTGGCGGCCAGATCGCTGAAGGAGGGGTTGGGTGGGATCGCCAGCACCAGCAGGGCGACGGCGATGCTCAGCCCCAAGGCCAGCTGGGTGGCCCGCGGCGTGGACAGCCGCCGACCCGGACCCATGGCCAGGTCGCGGTCGGCCTTCAGCACCAACCCGGCGAACACCAGCAGGGCTACGCCGCTCAGGCCCACCAGCGGGTGGAAGACGCCGTTGAGCAGCAGATCCAGCCGCCCGCTGAGGGTGCTCCCCAGCAGCACCGCTCCCCACAGGGCCAGGGCGAGGGCGCGCATCACAGCAGCACCAGGTTGACCCACTGGCCCAGCACCAGCACGGCCACGGTGGCGGCCGCGGCGGTGATGGCGATGGCCCTGGGCTGGAGCAGCACCCGGAACAGGCCCAGCAGCTTCAGATCCACCACGGGCCCCAGCACCAGAAAGGCCAGCAGGGCCCCGGGGGTGATCTGGGCGGCAAAGCCCAGGGCCAGGAAGGCATCCACGCTGGAGCACACCGACACCACCACCGCCAGCAGCATCAGGCTCAGCACCGACAGGGTCGGGGCTCCCCCCACCGCCAGCAACCAGCTGCGGGGCAGCAGGGTCTGCACCGTGGCGGCGATGACGCAGCCCAGCACCAGCAGCGCCGCCAGATCCAGAAACTCGCGGCTGCCTTGCTGCAGCACCTCCTGCAGCGGCGGGCGGGTCGGCTTGGCCGGCAGCGGCGGGGGGCTCACGGCTCCCACTAAGCCAGTGCGACGCTCCAGCAGTCCCACCTCCGCCAGCGGTTGGCTCAGCCGCCGCTCCTCCAGCAGCACCGGATCGAGCAGGGCCGTTTCGGGCAGCAGCCGCAGCACGCTCGCCAGCAGCAGGGCCAGGAGCAGGGCACCGGCGGGCCGGGCTGCCAGCAGCCAGGGTTGGTTGGGGAAAGCGGCCCAGGTGCTGGCCAGCACGATCGGGTTCAGCACCGGAGCGGCGAATAGAAAGCCCAGGGCCGTGCCCAGGGGGGCACCGCCGGCGAGCAGCCGCCGCGCCACCGGCACGTTGCCGCACTCACAGGCCGGCAGGGCAAAACCCAGGGCGGCGCCAGTGAGCGGACCCAGCAGGGGATCGCGCGGCAGCTTGCGCAGCCAGGCGCCACCGGGGGCGAGCCAGCGGGCCAGGCTGGCGATGCCCACCCCGATCAGCAGAAACGGCAGGGCCTCAATCAGCAGCCCCTGAAAAATGGCCCAGGCGGTGGCCAGTCGCTCCAAGGTTGGCTTGGGGAAGGCCCGCTGACCCTGGCATAGATGCGGCGGATCTGCCTTGCCGGCCGGCTCAGCCGCCTGGAGTGGCCCCGAACCACTCCGGCACCGCCGTGTAGCAGGCGGCGTTTTTCTCGTTTTCGCGGGCCTCCACCTTCCAGCAGCAGGTGCGTCCCCCATCCCGGGCCTGCAGCAAGGCGTTGGCCCAGCTCCACACCAGCTGGGCACTGGCTTCCATGCCCACGTTGTCCATCACCCGCAGGTCGAGGGCGCCCTGGTCGTGCAGGGCCTGCCACTGCTCCAGCAGTGGGTCGTCGGCATTCACCAGAAAGGTGTGGTCGAATTGCTCGGCCAGCTGGGCCTGCAGGGAGCTGAGGCTGGAGAAATCCACCACGAAGCCGTGGGCATCGAGGGCGGTGGCTTTAAACCAGCAGGTGAAGCTGCGGCTGTAGCCATGCACGAAGCGGCAGTGGCCCGGGTGGCGCCACTGGCGGTGGCAGCAGGGATACCCACTGAAGGTCTTCGAGCAGGTGAAGGCGGCGGTCATCCCCTGGGACAGCGAGTGGTGCGGGAGAATCGGGATCGATGGATTGGCAGCCCGTGAAGGCATCATTTCAGGCCCCGGATCCCGGATCCACAGCCGCACTGCTCGCGAGCCTGCAGTTCAACGAGGCCGGCCTGATCCCCGCCGTGGCCCAGGACTGGCTCGATGGTGCCGTGCTGATGGTGGCCTGGATGAACCGCGAGGCGATCGAGCGCACCCTGGCCAGCGGTGAGGTGCACTACTGGAGCCGCTCGCGGCAGGAGCTGTGGCACAAGGGCGCCACCAGCGGCCACTTTCAAAGCCTCAAAGGTCTGCGCTACGACTGCGACGCCGATGTGCTGCTGCTCACCATTGAGCAGCGCGGCGATGTGGCCTGCCACACCGGTGCCCGCAGCTGCTTCTACGACGACGGCCCCGCGCCCACAGCCGGAGGCCCAGCGGCTGCGCCGCCGCCGGCCGATGTGTGCACCGAGCTGATGCGTGTGATCGAGGGGCGCCGCGACCATCCCGAGCCCGGCAGCTACACCAACAAGCTCCTGGAGGGGGGCGACAACCGCATCCTTAAAAAGATCGGCGAGGAGAGCGCCGAATTCGTGATGGCCTGCAAGGACGCCAACGCCGCCGAGATCGCCGGTGAAGCGGCCGACATCGTCTTCCACCTGCAGGTGGCCCTGGCCCACCACGGCGTCAGTTGGCGCCAGGTGCAGCAGGTGTTGGCAGCCCGCCGCGGCGCCCCCCGGCGGGGCTGAGGACCGCCTTAGCCTGTGCTGAGCATGGCCGCAGCAATCCAGATCACCAGGCCGGTGAGCACGAAGCCTCCGGTAGCCACGGTGTATTGCCAGATAGCTTGAACCTTTGGTGTGGGCTGGCCTTCCAGCCAGGCTGGGCGGGCCCAGCCGCCGCCGTCTGTCCAGGGGTTTAATCCTCCGGTGGGTGCGCGTCTGGCCATCGCCTCACGCCAGTAGAAGTCGTAGCGGGGGGCTTGCTGGTTGAAGGGCATGGTGCCTACGGCCTGGCCGGGAAGTACCCGCGAGCGCTGAAAAGGCACCAGGCTGTCGCCGAAGTTGTCGCGGTATTCGTCGGAATTCAGTAAGGCGTCAACAAACTTGGGCAGCCCCTGCTCGGCGATCACGATCGACCAGGCGATCTGTTCGGCTTTTCCATGCACCGGGCGGCCGAGCACCCGGCCCACCACCTGCTCCACCACCCGGTAGTTGCTGTTGCACCGGTAGAAATCTCGCTGGAATTTCTCCGAGAGCAGCATTTGGCGGATGAAGTCGCGGGTGCTGATCTGGCCGGAACGCAACTGGGATTCCAGCACCTCATCCCGATCCACCTTGAAGGCATGGAAAAAGATCTGGCGGTAGGCCTGCTCGATCAGTGCGTCGGTGGCGGCCCGATCTCGCTGCAAGCAAGTGGTGTCGCTCTGGCGCGGGGTCTCCTCACCGGGGGCCAGAAAGCTGCTCACCCGGGCGTTGTTGGTGAGCGGTTTGGTGGCTAAAATTGGCAAGGGCATCGGACAGGGAATGCTGTGAGCGCGAAACGTATGTGAGTCCGTGGCGCGCTTTCGCCCAATCGAGCCGAATCACAAACAACGTTACGCCGCGCAATAGAACGCAACCTGAGAGGTGATCCCCAGCGTTTAGCGCGAGGCATCAGGGGGCAGCGCTGTTCCTGGTGAGCTGCCCTTGAGCCCGGGTTGGGCCTGCAGCCAGCGCAAGGTCGCCCGGTCGCGGGGGCTGAGCTCCAGCACCGGCTGGCTGCCGGGGATGGCGGCGAGGGCATCGCCGGGCTGATCGCTGTGGCCCCAGAGCCCGAAGGCGTGGCCGAGCTCGTGCAGGGCCGTGGCTTGCATGGCCTGCACGCCCTGGCCGGGGCTGAGTTGCACGGTCACCTGGGGTTCGAGCTGCCATAGGCCGGCGAGTTGTCCCGGCGCGCCCCGTTGCACCTCTACCAGTGTCAAGGTGGCGCGGCCGTGACTGGCCCGCTGGTTCTGCACGCGCGGTCTGCGCCGGAGGAGCTGCACCTGGGCGCGGGCGGGGTCGGCCACCACCGTGATCGGCAGGATCTGCTGCCAGCTGGCTAGGGCCCCATCCACCGCCTGGCGCCAGCGGTTATCCCACAGGGCTGCCGGGCCCTCGCTGGCGCCGGGCTCGATCCAGACGCACCAATGGTTCAAGCGCGGCCAGCCCAGGGGTGTGGGCTTGATGAGGTGGCGGTAGTCGGCGGGGCTGGGGGGCGGCACAGCGGGTGGCATCGGCCGCGACTCAGTGAGGTCCACGGCACGTTGCGCCTGCAGCGGTGGGCAGGGATCGGGCAGCGCAGGGGCCGACCAGGCAGCGCGGACCAGGCCGCCGAGCAGCCCGGCCAGGAGTGGAAGGGCTGCTCGGCCCCCCATCAGGCGGCCGGGAGCCCCACACCGCGGGCCATCAGGGTGGCCAGTAGGGGCACGAGGGCAAAGCCCACCAGTTCGATGTTGAGGATCCAGCCCAGGCGATTCGCCAGGGCTTCGCTCACCTGGGGTAGTTCGCCCTTGCGCAGGGGAATGGCCCAGAGGATGTAGGTGATCGTGGGGTAGAGCGACAGCCCGCCCACGCTCAGATAGAGACCCACCTTCCACCAGAACAGCGGGTTTTGGGTATAGAACTCAGAACCCTGGCCGTAGTACAGGACCCGCAGGATGCCGCTACCCAGCAAGGCCAGGGCCGCCAGTCCGTACACCACATCGGTGATCACCATCAAGGTGGCGTCGGCTTTGCTGGGGCTGGGCTTGATCAGCCGCCGCTCCAACACCAGGGCGCCGAAGCAGAGCATGAAGCTCAGGTAGTGCACGTAGGCCACGCCCGCCCGGGAGAGCACATCAGGGGGGATCGCGGCAAAGCCGAACATGGGGTAGAGGCAATGGCCTGCAACCGTAACTGCCGGCTCTGCTCCCCTGCTGTGGCCCATGGGGCGTGATCGATGCAGCAGTCTTTGCTGGCATGGAGAAATCCGCAGCCTTTGTGAAAACCGCACAAGGCATGAAATTGGGAAGGAAGGTTGAAAGTTGGAAGCTTTTCTGCTGGTCGGTTTCTGGTTGCACATTGCCCTTAGGTTCAATTCACTGCATGCGTGAACCATGGCGAGCTCTTTGAGCGCCTTTCTCGGTGAGATCGGCCGGCATCAGTTGCTGACCCCGGAGCAGGAACTCACCTTGGGCCGAAAGGTGCAGGCGATGGCGGAGTTGCAGGAGCGCTGCCGCGACGCCGGAGGATCCGGCCCCGCCTGCGATTTCGACGAGTTGGAGCGCCGCACTCTCAAAACGGGCGAACGGGCTAAAAATCAGATGATCACCGCCAATCTGCGGCTGGTGGTCAACCTGGCCAAGCGCTATCAAAACAAGGGCCTGGATCTGTTGGATCTGATTCAGGAAGGCACCTTGGGCCTCACCCGAGCCGTGGAGAAATACGACCCCACCCGCGGCCACCGATTCAGCACCTACGCCTATTGGTGGATTCGTCAGGGGCTCAACCGTGCCCTATCCACCCAGAGCCGCACCATTCGCATTCCCGTGAATGTGAATGAAAAACTGACCAAATTGCGGGCGGCCAAAGCCCGCTATCTCCAGGCCAATGGCACGGCTCCCCGGCCGTCTCAACTGGCCCAGATCCTGCAGTTGCCCTTGGCCGAGGTGGAGGATCTGCTGGGCTGCGAGCTGCGCAGCATCACCGTCAGTCTGCAGGGGGTGGTGAAGTCGAAGTCGGACCCCTCCGAATTGGTGGACGTGTTGCCCAGCCCGGAGCTGCCGCCGATGGAGCGCGCCGAGCTGGCAGAGCGCACGGCCACGGTGTGGACCCTGCTGGAGCGCGCCAACCTCACCCCCAAGGAGCGCACCGTGGTGATGCTGCGCTTTGGCCTCGATGGCAGCCATGAATGGCGCACCCTGGCTGAGGTGGCCCGCCAGCTGGAGTGCAGCCGCGAATATTGCCGTCAAGTGGTGCAGCGGGCGCTGCGCAAGTTGCGGACAACCGGCATCGACAGCGGTTTGGTGGAGGTTGTTTAGCCCCCGTTGGAGCGTTGAATGGAAGGGTTGGCTGCTGTGCTGCCCGTGACGGATTCCGTGAATGCCGCTTCCGTGGATCCCGCTTCTGTGGATGCCCAGGTGCTGGAAAGCACCGTGGTGGATGAGGCGGTGTTGCTCAAATTGCTGCGACGAGCCGGTCGCACCCTGGCCCGTCCAGCCCTGGAATGTCTGGAGCTGCTGCTCGATCCCCAAACGCCGGCCTCGGCCAAGCTCACGGTGTTGGCGGCCCTCACCTATCTGTTGGTGCCCCTCGATCTGATTCCCGACTTCATCCCCGCTGTGGGCTTCAGTGATGATCTGGTGGCGCTTACGGCCCTGCTTGGCCTCTGCACCCGCCACCGCACCGATGCCATTCGGTTGCGGGCCCAGCGCAGACTGGACCGTTGGTTCCCCCTGGATCGCTGACGGCGATGTCCACCCTCACCAGCAACGAGCTCGAGGATCTGCAGACCTTCCTCAAGGATTGGCTGCGGCACACGGGGCGCACCCAGGCGGATCTGCGGCGCGCCCTGCAGGCGGGCTCGATCCGGATGCCGGTGTTGCTGGAGGTGCTGCAGCGCACCTACAGCCGCGATGGGCTGCCGGGGCTGGCCGACCAGCTGTGCCGGGTGGAAGAGCTGTGGCAGAGCGAGGACGACGCCGGTGGGTCGGATGACGCTGGGCTGCCCGGGCTTGAGGCTTCCCTGGGCCAGTTGGATCTGCTGTTGCAGGAAATCCGTCAAGACCAACAACCTTGAGGTTTCCAGGTCAAAGTGGGGTGATGTCCTTTTTCCCCGCGATGCCGCGCACCACCGCTTTCTGGTCGTCCCTGGCGGCCTGCGGTTCGATCAGCCTGGCCTGCGGCCTTGGAGTGTCCCCTGCCTGGGCCCAGGTCGAGAGTTTCTTGGTAGGACCTGGCAGTTCCGTGGGGCCTTCCACCAAGGTGAAGCCCAAAAACTGCGTCACCGGCCCGGATGGATCGATCACCTGTGACACCCAACTGGAAAACTCACCCAGCGACACCCAGGCGCGTCCTATTTACGAGCAGTTCAAGAACTAGGTGCCTTCGGGGATGATCAAATTGCGCAGGCTGCTGCAGGACGCCAATTACCTCTACCTGATCGACCGCAGCGAGCAGCTCCTGGCCAAGGTTCTCGGGTTTGTGCTGCTGGTGGTGATGGTGGCCGGCACCATGCAGTTGATCGGTGTGGTGGCCCTGGCGGTTGTGCAGCCAGACACCCCTTGGCTCGGTGGCAAACTCAACACAGTGCTGGGGGATCTCCTCACCCTGTTGATTGCCCTGGAGGTGCTGCAGAACATCACCTCCTACCTGCGCCGCCACGTGGTGCAGATCGAGCTGGTGTTGCTCACCGCCATGACCGCCGTGGCACGGAAGGTGATCGTGCTGCCCCCCGGTGCCGAGAGCAAGCCCCAGCTGCTCGCTGGCCTCGGGGTGGCTGTGCTGGCTCTGGCTGGTGCCTTTTGGCTGGTGCGCAGCCTCAGCCTCCGCAAGCCTCCTGCCAGAACAGGGCCAGCCATACGGATCCGGGAGAAGGATCGGTAGCGGCCACCCGATGGCGTTGGTGGGCAGGAATCAGCAGGCTGTCGCCGCGGCAGAGCTCCCGCTGGTGTTCTTCGCCGTCGAACGCCAACCTGGCGCTGCCCTGGAGCAACACCACCCACTCGTGTTCAGTCTGGTCGTACCAGAAGCCCGGCGGGCTTGACGCCTGACAGGAATGGATGCGCTCCAGCCGCCAGGTGGGCTGCTCGACCAGCACGGTGATGCATTCTTCGCCCGCCGGCGGGCAGCCTGAAGCCAGCAGGTTGTCGCCCCCGGCAGCAGGGGGATCGGTTTCTCCCCAGCGCCGGCCGATTTCGAAGCCCCGGCTGCGGGCCAGGGCCACCACGGCGTGGTGATCGCTGCAATCTCTCAGCGCCTCGCGCAGGATCGGATCGGCCTCGCTGAGGGCCACAAAGGCATTCAGCTGGCGCACCTTGTCCAGAAATTGCTGCAGCTGGGCTTCAGCCACCGGGGGTCTTCACCGCGTTAGGTCCCGTCCAGCCGGGGGATGGGCTCAGGGTCTTGATCATCCGCCATCGCTGGAAGGACTCGCCAGCAAAAATCACAGTTTCCTCCGCATCGATGCACCAGCCGAGGCGCAGCAGCAACGGTTTCGACAATTGACTGGCTTCGGTGCGCCACTGGCGACAACCCTGTTGCCTGGCATAGAGCTCTAGGGCCCGCAGAATGGCGCTGCTGCGGCCTTGCCGGCAGGAGCGTGCGCGGCAGTACAGCAACGACAGTCGATCGACGGGATCGAGTAGTCCAAAGGCTTCAATGACTGCTGGGCTGGTCTCGCCGGTGGCCTGGACGTGTTGGCCAAGTTTGCCGCAACTGGCCAGGCCGTACCCACGCTGCAGCGCTTCTTTGATGGTGTTGCTGCTGGTGGCGTGGTTGGACCAGGCCGCAATCTGGGCAGGGGTGTAGAGGCCTTGGGCCTGGCTGATCACCGCCTCGCGATACACAGCAGTCACCTGATCAAGATCGCCCGGACGCAGCACACGCAGGCTCTCCATCCATCTCACCACCTCGGTGTGCTTTCTATCACTGCGCCCCGCCGCGCCATTGGAAGTGGGCTGAATCTTCTGGCGTTGATTTGAATGGTAAAGCTTGGCAGCTGCTGTTAATGCTGTACATTCTGGATGTAATCACCTTGGGAAGTCCCCTCCCATCCCACCCAACCCCTAAATCGATGCTCACTGGATCAGAACTGTTGGCCAAGGTCAAAGAGCTTGGCGATGTGGGCAAGTCGGAGATCGTCCGGGCTTGCGGGTATGTCTCCAGCAAGAAAGACGGCGGCGAGCGCCTCAATTTCACGGCCTTCTACGAGGCTCTGCTGGAAGCCAAGGGTGTTGAGCTTGGCGGCACTGGCAAGGTTGGCAAGGGCGGTCGCAAGCTCAGCTATGTGGCCACCGTTCAGGGCAACGGCAACCTGTTGATCGGCAAGGCCTACACGGCCCTTCTCGATCTCAAGCCCGGTGATGAATTTGAGATCAAGCTTGGTCGTAAACAGATTCGTCTGATTCCCGCCGGCGCCACCGACGAAGACGAAGAGTGAGCTTTGGCTTCGGCCGATAGGCCTATTGCCAGATGTCTGACGACAGATCACCCCGGCTTGTCCGGGGTTTTTTGTTGGGCCGGCCTTGCCGCCGTAGGCGCACACTGGAACCAGCGATAACGGAATGGACGTGGTGGTGCAGAGCAGCTGGGATGGCTCGGCTTGGTGGCGGACCGTGTTGCGGGGCGTGCTGCCGGTGCTGCTGATGGCGCTGCTGCTGGCTGGGGCGGCACCAGCCTGGGCGGACCTTGCGGGCCCCGATGGGGGCCAGCTGTTTGCGAATCACTGCGCGGGTTGCCATGTGAACGGCGGCAACATCATTCGCCGCGGCAAAACCCTGCGGCTGGCCGCCCTGGAGCGCAATGGCATCCACGATGCCCAGCGAATTGCCGCCATCGCCGCCGTTGGGCTCGGACAGATGTCGGGCTATGGGGCCGTGCTCGGAGACGGCGGACCGGAGGCGGTGGCCGACTACGTGTGGCAGCAGGCCCAGTTGGACTGGCCGCGGGCTTGAAACCTGTTTAAAAGGCCTGAATCCAGGGGTACACCTTCACTTCGGTCCAGATGCCCTGGCGCCAGTAGATGTCACCTTTCACCAGGGTTTCCACCTGGTCCAGGCTGTCGGCTTCGTAGATGCCGAACACGTGGGTGCTGCCCTCGGTGGGGCCGAGGGTGATCAGGGTGCCGGCATCTTTAAGCTTTTGCAGCCCAGCTAGATGCTCTTCCCGGTAAGGGGTGCGCCTCTCGAGCGCGTTGTCGCAGTAGGTGCCCCAGAGCACGAAGCGCATGGTGGTGGTGATCGGTCGCGCCTGAGGCTACGGGTGCCACGCCACAGGTGTCTTGCAGTGGCGTTACGTTTGAGACATCGCTTTCTGGATGTTCATGCGCCGCCGCTCCCTGGGCCTTGGTGTTGTGTTGATGGTCGCAGGCTTCGGACTCGCTTCCGCTGGCGCCCTGGCTGGAGACAACATGATGGATCAGATGGTTCGCAAGTACTGCCTCAAGGCGGTCAACGATGAGGTGAAGGCATCCGGCAAGCCCGCTCCCGAAGGGATGCAGGATTTCACCTGCGATTGCGTGGTGCAGCAGATGAAGAAGCGTCAGTCGATTGATGTGGCTAAGACCACCTGCAAAAACCAGGCAGCGACCAAATACCACCTCTGACCGCCTCTGGTCGGATGGAGCGGGGGCTACCGGCTGCTCAGCCTGGTGATCCCCAGCGCCCCATGAACGGCCAGCGCACCGTCAGCGGTGCCGTGCCCGCGTCGGGCCAGAGGACGGCCAGCTCTGCCTGCAGGGCGGGCAGAGGATCGATCCCGGCTTCCCGGCTGCGCTGCACCGCCGACCAGGTGCCGATGTGGGCCATCAGCTCGCTCAGGGTCCAGTGGCGTTCGATCCAGAGTCCGGTCGGAAAGGGCCACTCCTCGCCGGGGAAGACGAGGCCGGCGTAGGACTCCTCCACCCATTTCCGCTCGGCCGGCCACCAGGGTGCCAGGGTGCTGTTGTGGAAGGCATCCAGTGGGGCCTGGAGCCGTGCCTCGGGCAACAGCAACGGCAGGTAGCCGATCCAGGCCATCACGGCTCCTGGTTTGCAGACACGCCGCACTTCCGAGTTGAAGGGCTCGCCGGCGAACCAGTGCACGGCCGCGGCCACCAGCACTCCATCGAGGCTGGCATCGCCCAGGCCGCTGGCGGTGGCATCGGCCTGCTGATAACGGATGCGGGGGTGGGGGCCGGCCGCCGCCAGCTGGGCGGCGCTGGCATCGGTGGCGATCACCCGGGCACCAGCCTCGGCAAGATCCACCGAGGCCTGGCCGCTGCCGCAGCCGCAATCCCACACCAGGGGATTGGCGGGGAGGCGAGCCAGGAAGGCGGCGTAGAAGGCTGCTGGGTAGGTGATCCGGTGGCGGGCATAGGCAGCGGCCACGGCGCCAAACCAGTTGCTGACGTCACTCATCACCGCTGCAGCACCAGGATCCGGTTGTTGGCGGGCATGGCCACATCGGCCAGGGCCGCGAGGCCGAGGCCCTGGGCCTGTTCCACCAGCTCCAGGGCGTCACGCACCCCCATGGCCGGATCGAGGCTGCGCAGGTGTTGGTCGAAGGCGGCATTGCTGGCGGCGGTGTGCACGCCCCCGTCGTGGAAGGGGCCGTAGAGCAGCAGCACCCCGCCTGGTCGCAGCACCCGGGCCGCGCCGGCCAGCAGTAGGGGCACGGCCGTAGCCGGCATGATGTGTGCGGTGTTGGCCGTGAACACCGCATCGAAGCTCTGGCGGGGCCACTGCCCTGCGTCCGTCACATCAAGGGCGATGGCAGGCGGCAGGCCTGGGCTCAGGGCCGCCAGCTGGGCCTGCAGAGCTGCCAGGTTGTCCTGGCGCTCACTGGCCTGCCAGGTGAGGCCGGCGATCTGCTGGCAGAAGAACGCGGCGTGTTGGCCGCTGCCCGAGCCGATTTCCAGCACCTGGGCACCGGCAGGGAGCCAGTCTTGGAGCACCGCCAGGATCGGGCCCTGGTTGCGTTCGCAGGCGGGGGAAAACAGCACGCGCTGGCCTGTCAGGCGTCGAGGCCCGCGCGCAGCTCCGCGCAGAAGCGCCCGGCCGCGGCGGCTACGTCGGCCTGCTGCCCGTGGGCTTCGGCCATCACCTTCACCAGGGCACTGCCCACGATGGCCCCATCGGCTCCCCAGTCGCGCACCTGGCGGGCTTGCTCGGAGCCGGAAATGCCAAAGCCCACGGCCACCGGCGTGTCGCCCTGGGCCTTGAGTTGGCCCACCAGGGTGCCCACCCGCGATTCCAGGTTGGTGCGCACGCCCGTCACGCCGGTGACGCTCACCAGATAGGTGAAGCCGCGGCTGGCGTGATGGATCCTGCCCAACCGTTCAGCAGGGGTGGTGGGGGCTACCAGCAGGACCAGATCCAGGCCCGCAGCGGCCGCGATCGCCGAGAGCTTCTCCGCTTCCTCCAGGGGCAGGTCGGGCACCACCAGCCCGGCGGCTCCCGCGGCGGCAGCAGCGGTGCAGAAGGCCTCCATGCCCCGGTTGAGCAGGGGATTGCTGTAGGTGAACAGCACAACCGGCACGGTGAGCTCACCCTTGAGGGAGCGGAGCATCTCCAGCACCCCGGCTGGGGTGGTGCCGGCCTTGAGGGCACGGCTGGCGGCGGCCTGGATCACCGGCCCGTCGGCCAGGGGGTCGCTGTAGGGGATGCCCAGCTCGACCAGGTCGGCACCGTGGGCCTGCAGCGCCAGCAGGCTGGCCCGGGTGCTGGTCAGATCAGGATCCCCCGCCATCAGAAAGGGCATCAGGGCGCAGCGGCCCTGTTGCCGCAGGGCCGTGAAACGCTGCTTAATTGGGGTGGGGGCGGCAGTCACAGCAGCAGCAGTCACGGCAGCGAAAGGGGCTTCGGCCTGTGAGCCTATGCCTCGCCCTGGGGGGCTTCCTCCAGTTGACCCGTTTCCCGCAGCAGGCGCTCCTGCTCTTCGGGGCTGAGGGCCTCAAACTTGCGTTGCAGCTCTTCGGTGGTGAAGGCGTCGTAGGCCTCGCGGTACTGCTGGCGTTGCTGGATGAACGTCATCTGACCGGTGACCACCCGAAACAGATAGCTGCCGGTCCAGGCGAGCACCAGCACCATCAATAGGGCTGAGGCGGCGATGCCAGCCGAGAAGCCCTCAAACCCGCCGAACTGAAACAGCACATAACCCAGGCCCCCCAGAACGAAGACCCCCAGGGCGAGAAGCAGGGCCTTGCCGTTGGTCATGGGTTCAAACCTCGCCCTGGCCTGCCATGCGCAGATTGATGAACGGGGCAAACAGGATCAGGCCTGGGAAAAACAGGAACACCAAGCCGTAGACGCCGAGGCGCTCCAGCTTGCCCATCACGGTCCAGCGCTTGATCATCCAGGCGTAGAGCAGCAGAGGGACGGCCACCAGGTAGCTGCCGCCCAGCACGACGTAGGCCGCCAGCACCAGCAGCGTGTCCGGGGAGATGGAAGAGAGCAATCCGGGCAGCGACACAGCGGGACTGTGGAGTGAATTGAATTTAGGATGCCCAGGCCGGGGGCATGGCGGAATTGGTAGACGCAGCGGACTTAAAATCCGCAGACGGCAACGTTGTGGGGGTTCAAGTCCCCCTGCCCCCATATTCCTGCTGCTTGGGCTGGAATTCGGTCTAAGATCACGACATCCGGCAGAAGCCGGCGGGCTTCAGAGCCCGCGCAGGCCGGAACCAGCACCATTCATCCCCTGCGCTTCCTGGGGATTGCCGACCAAGACAGGCCCACGCGTCAGATTGTTCAGCCAGACCGCCATGTGTGATTCCCTGCGGGGGATGGCGGTCTTCCGGTGCGAGATCCATATCCGTTCATTTCATTTGTGATGTTTTCTTCGATTTCCTTCTCAACTCGCTCCAAATCCAGTCGATCCAACCGGGTCAGCTACCCCAGCTGCCCCATCCACCAGCGTCCCCAGGGACGGCCCATGGCCCAGCCCCTGACTTGGGAAGAGCTGTTGGGTCAGCGCTAGGCCCCGAGAAGGCGCTCCCGTTGCAGATAAACGCGAATTAATTTTTCGTCCATCAGCCTCTGGCGTGCCAGGGGGCTAGGTCGGGCGTTTCGACGCCCGATCTTTTGGTGGTTGACCCTTCAGAATCACGCCACGTTGTTCCCCCGCTGGCCCTGGCGTGATGACCCTTGTGCCCAGTGCCATTGAGATCCTCGTGGGCATCTTGCTGCTGTTCGGCGGCGGGGAGCTGTTTGTGGGCGGGTCAACCGCTGTGGCCCTGTTGCTGGGCATCCCCCAGATCGTGATCGGCCTCACGGTGGTGTCGCTCGGCACCAGCGCACCGGAATTGTTCGTGAGCCTGATCTCCGCGATCCAGGGCGGCGATGCGATCGCGGTGAGCAACGTGGTGGGCAGCAACATCTTCAACGTGCTGGTGGTGCTGGGCCTCAGCGCCCTGGTGGTGCCCCTGCGGGTCAAGAGCCGGTTGGTGCGCCGCGATGTGCCCCTCTTATTAGGGGTGTCGATGGCGGTGTGGGGGATGGCCTCCGGGGGACGGCTCACCTGGCAGGCCGGCCTAGCCCTGCTGGTGGTGCTGGTTATCAACCTGGTTTGGGAGATGCGCACCGCTGGAGAGCATCCCGATGAGGTAGACGACATCGACGACAGCGATCGCGCTACTCCTGCCGTGGCCGCTACCAAGCTGGCGGCCGGCCTGGTGCTGCTCGTGGTGGGATCCCAGGTGCTGGTGAAGGGAGCGACTGCTGCTGCAGTCAGCCTGGGTGTCAGCCAAACCGTGATCGGGTTAACGATCGTGGCCGCCGGCACCTCGATGCCGGAGCTGGTGACCTCCCTGGTGGCGGCTTACCGCGGCAAGGCCGATCTGGCGATCGGCAATGTGGTGGGCAGCAACTTGCTCAACCAACTGCTGATTCTCGGGCTGTGTGGCCTGGCCTCCGGTGGCCAGGGCTTGGCGGTGGATCCCGTGATGGTGAATCGCGATTTCCCGATCATGGTGCTCACCACCCTGGCCTGTCTGCCGATCTTCTGGACCCACGGCGTGATCTCCCGCCTCGAAGGCGGAATCCTGGTGGGCCTTTACGGGCTGTATCTGGTGGAGCAAGTGCTCACCAACACCGTCACCTCGGCGGTGGATGAGTTTCGCATCGTCGCCCTGGTGGTGGTGGTGCCTGTGGTGCTGGTGTTTCTGGTGTGGCAATCCCTGCGTTGGCGCCAGGATCGCCACGCCTGAGCGGGATCAGATCCCGAATTGGCGGCACACGAGCCAGGGCACCAGCAGGGTCATCACCATCGTCAGCGGCAGGCCGTAGCGGGCCACATCCAGGAAGCGGTAGCGACCGGGGCCGAACACCATCAGGTTGGTCTGATACCCCACCGGGCTGAGAAAGCTCTGGCTGGCCCCGAACAGCACGGCGTAGATGAAGGCCATCGGCGGCTGGTTTAGGCCTTGGGCGAGTTGACCGGCAATCGGAATCAACATGGCCACGGTGGCGGCATTGCTCATCACCTCGGTGAGCAGCGTGGTGAACAGAAACACCACCACCAGCGCGGCGTACACCGGCCAGCTCTGCAGGCCGTTCAGCAAGGCTTGAGCCAGGGCCGCAGCCAGACCGGTTTTTTCCAGCGCCACGCTGAAACTGGCCAGCGATCCGAGCAGCAGGATCACATCGAGGCGGATCGCCCGCTGCAATTCCCCCGCCCGCAGGCAGCCCGTGGCCACCATCGCCACCGTGCCCAACAGCACCGCTGCCACCAGGGGAATGACATTCAGGGCTGTCAGCAGGATCACCAGAGCGGCGATCACCAGGGCCACCCGCTTGCGACTCACGGTCGGCAAGTCTTTTTCCAGTTGCTCGAGTACCACCAGATCGTTGTTGGCCTGAAGGCCGCGAATCGCATCCTTCGGCCCTTGCAGCAGCAGCACATCCCCTTCGCGCAGCTGGGCCCGGCCCAGGCGTTCGCGCAGCACGGCGTTGCCGCGCCGCAGGGCGAGCACGGTCACGTTGTAGCGCTGGCGGAAGCGCAGATCCCGCAGGCAGTCGCCGGCCAGGGAGGAGCCGGAGGGCAGCAGCACCTCCACCATTCGCTGGTTGTTCTGCTGGTCTGGGCGGATTGCTTCTTCGGGGGTCGGGGCTAACACCACCGTGTGGTCCTGCTGCAGCCGCAGCAAGTCTTCGCGGCTGCAGCGCAGCAGCAGGCGATCACCCAGCATCAGGGTGCGGTCCGCCAGGGGGGGCAGGAAGCGCTCGTTGGCGCGGTGCAACTCGAGCACGTCCACGTCGAAGCGGCGTTGCAAGCGGCTGCCGTGCAGCGACTCGCCGATCAGCTCGGAGTCGGCGGGGATCTTCACCTCCGTGAGGTAGCCGCTGCTGGCAAGACTGGCGACCAGATCGTCGTCGTTGCTGCCGCGGTCGGGCAGAAAGCGATCGGCCAGCAGCACCATCACCAAACCGCCCACCAGCCACACACCCAGCCCGATCGGTGTGAGGCTGAACAGGCCGAAGGCGCCGTAGCCCAGTTTGCTGCTCACCTCGCTGGCCAGCAGGTTGACCGAACTGCCCAGTAGGGACAGTGTGCCGCCGAGCACCGTGGCAAAGGACAGCGGTAGCAGCACCTTGGAGGGGGAGATGCGGCGGCGCTGGCACCAGCCCTCGATCACCGGCAGCAGACTGGCCACGATTGGAGTGTTGGGCACAAAGGCCGACACCGGCCCCACGGCTGCCACCATCAGGGTGATCATCCGCTTGGGGCTGCGCACGGCGTCGGAGCCGATCAGGGCCCGCAGCC
Source organism: Cyanobium sp. Alchichica 3B3-8F6 (assembly GCF_024346435.1). Classification (NCBI taxonomy): domain Bacteria; kingdom Bacillati; phylum Cyanobacteriota; class Cyanophyceae; order Synechococcales; family Prochlorococcaceae; genus Cyanobium; species Cyanobium sp. Alchichica 3B3-8F6. Next base: position 25,397 of record NZ_JAGQCZ010000018.1, read on the forward strand.
GATCGAGGCCGCCGCTGCGGAACAGCCCGGCCGAGAGGGCAAATAGGCCCATCAGGGTGATCAGGGCGGGGCTGCCGAAGCCCTCCAGCGCCTCTGTGGGGTTGAGCACTCCCGTGACGATCAGGAGCGCGGCAGCGAGCAGGCCTGTGACCTCCGGTGCCAGCCAGCCGCTGATGAACAGCACCACCGATCCAGCCAGCACCAGCAGGGTGGTGAGCGCCCCGGGCTGAAGCAGGGCGACGGAGAGCTCAGACATGGCCGATCGCGCGGACTGTTGACAATAACCCGGTAAGTCGATCGAGAATGTGCAACGCCTCGATGTCTACGCCCCGGGCAGCTCCGCCAGGGCGTCGCTGGCGCCCATCACCACCAGCAGCTCGCCGGCCTGGAGCACGTGGGAGGCGGGTGGATTGACGGTGAGCTGGTTGTCGGGTCCGGCGGCCAGCACGCTGACGTTGAAGTTCTTGCGCAGATTGATGTCGCGCAGCGACTGGCCGATGAAGGCCTGGGGCACGCGAATCTCCTCGATGCTGTTGCGGTCGTCGAGGCGCAGGCGCTCCAGAAGGTTGGGCCGCACCAGCTCCATGCCGAGCCGGTGCCCCTGCATCTTCGAGGGGAACACCACCCGATCGGCCCCCACCCGCTGCAGCATCTTCATGTGCAGATCGCTGGTGGCCCTGGCGATCACCTGTTTCACCCGGCTGCCGGCACCGTCCTTGACGATCAAGGTGGCGGTCACGCTGGCTTCGATCGGATCACTCATGGCCACCACCACCGTGGTCATGTCGAGCACGCCGGCGGCCCTTAGGGCCTCTTCGTCGGTGCAATCCACCACCCGCGCTTCGATGGCGGGGTCCATCTGGCGCAGCTCATCGATGGCCCGCTGGCTGGCATCGATCGCCAGCACCTCGGCCCCGGCCTTGCTCAGTTCGCTGCACACGGCGGAGCCGAAGCGTCCCACGCCGATCACCGCAAACCCTCCCTTGATGGCGCCTTCCGAAGGGTTCCAGTGCCACCAGTTCGTCATGGGTTTGGGAGTTCAGATGTAGAGCTCTTCGCGGGGATAGCCCACGCGCGGTTGGGGCCGGCTGCCATAGATCGCTGAGAGCAGTAGCAGGATGCCCAGTCTGCCCACGAACATGCCCACCATCAGCACCAGCTGGCCCCAGCGGTTGAGCTGGGCGGTCACGCCCAGGTCAAAACCCACGGTGCCGAAGGCCGACACGCAGGTGAACAGCTTTTCCAGGAAGTTGAAGCTGATGCTGGTCGGCTCTCCAGTGGTGGTTGGCCCGAGCCCCAGCAGCAGGGCCATCAGGATCACGAAGATCGCCGACGCCAGGGTTACACCCACGGCGCGCAGCACCACGGTGTCGGGGATCTGGCGCCGGTGGATCACCACTTCTTCCCGGCCCTGGAGGGTGGAGCGGGTGGCTCCCATCAGGGTGGCGAAGGTGGTGGTTTTGATGCCGCCGCCGGTGCCGCCGGGGCTGGCGCCGATGAACATCAGCACGATCAACAGCAGCAAGCCGGCGTCGGAGAAGGTCTGGATCGACAGGGGCACGGTGTTGAAGCCTGCCGTGCGGGCGGTGATCGATTGGAACAGCGTCACCTGGATCCGCTGCCACCAGTGGAGATTTTCCATCACGCCGCCGGCGGCGAAGTGCTCGGTGAACAGCAGGCCTAGGGCGCCAAAGCCGATCAGCAGCACCGTGCTGCGCAGCACAAGACGGGTGTGCAGGCTGAGCCGGCGCATCCGTTGCAGTCGGGCCCGGTTGCTCCATAGGTCGTTGATCACCCGCCAGCCGATGCCGCCCACCACGACCATGGTGGCGATGACCCCATTCACCACGGGGTTGTCTCGGTAGTGCACCAGGTTGTCGCTCCAGAGGCCGAAGCCGGCGTTGTTGTAGGCGCTGATGCAGTGAAACAGCGCAGCCCAGAGGCGCTCGAGCGGATTGTTGATGTCGGTGAAACCGAAGACGTAGAGCACCACGGTGCCCAGGCCCATCACGCAGAAGCCCGTCATCAGGATGCTGTTGAAGGTGGGGCCGATGCCGCCCACGCCGAAGTCGTCGAGGGCCCGGCCCCTGTCGAGCCGGTGGCGCAGGCCCGAGTGGCCCTGCACGAAACCCTGCAGGAAAGTGGTGATCGCCATCAGGCCCAGGCCGCCCGTGATGATCAGGCCCGCCAGGGCCACCTGGCCAAAGGCGGTGAGGTCGCGGCTGATGTCGATGATCGACAGCCCCGTCACCGTGATCGCTGAGGTCACGGTGAACAGTGCCTCCCACAGGCCCACCGCGTCGGTGGAGCAGAGCGGGCTGGCCAGGATCACGGTGCCGAAGGCGATCACCAGGGCACCGGTCACCACCGTGAACTGCGGCACGGTGAGTTGCTGCCGCCACGTTTTGACCGCGTTCCAGGGGGTGGCGGCGGTCAGGTTGGGGGCAGTGGCAGGGCTTGGGGCAGATCGCCGCATCGGAGCCTGGGGCGATGCCAAAGCGATGTTTACCCTAATCACCCCGGACACCAGGGTTTTCCCTTGACGCTGCCCTCAGTCGACGGTTTGTCCAACCTGATCGGCTCGGCGGTGGAGGCCAACCCGCTGCTGGGCTATGGCGCCATCGCCCTGGTGATGTTGCTGGAAAACCTCATCCCACCCATCCCCTCGGAGGTGGTGATGCCCTATGGGGGGTATCTGGTCTACCAGGGGCGTTTGGAGTTGCTCCCCACCGTGTTGGCCGGGCTGGTGGGCACCGTGCTGGGGGCCTGGTTTTGGTATGGCATCGGCCGGTTGATCAGCGAGGAGCGAATCGGCCAGTGGCTGGAGCGACGGGGCAAGTGGCTGGGCATCCAGGTCGGCGATCTGGCCCGCAGTCGCCGCTGGTTCAACCGGCATGGGGCGGCCGTGGTGTTCTGGGGGCGGCTGATTCCTGGCCTGCGCACCCTGGTGTCGGTGCCGGCGGGCATCGAGACGATGCCTCAACCCGCTTTTCTGGCCTGGACGACCGCTGGCAGCCTGATCTGGACCCTGCTACTCACCCTGGCGGGCCAGGCGATGGGCAAGGGCTATGCGCAGGTGGAGGGATGGTTGGCTCCCTGGTCCCAGATGATTCAGCTGCTGGCCTGGATTGCCTTGGGGGCGGGCGTGGTGGCGCTGCTGGTGAAGGTCGTTCTGGCGCGCCGTCGGGCTGGTTGAGCCCTGTGCTGACGATCGCCTGCGCTGCGGGTTAGTTGGAACCTTTGGCTTCGCTCGGAGCTGGGGCCTCGTTCGAGCGGTCTAGGCGGCTCGGTTCGCCCAAGGGGATGTCGCCTTGCATCAGGCTGTCGGAGAGGAGCGACAGCGCCAGCGCCACCCCGGCCACGGCCCAGGCGGCAGCCGCACTTGGTGCAGGCCATCACGGCGAGACGACTGGGCTGATCATGGCCAGGCCCAGGGCCTGCTGGTCTGGCGTCAGTTGCCTGTGGCCCTGACTCTCAACTGGCTACCGAAGCTGGGGTTGAGCCTGGATCTGGCCCTTGATGGGCTGTCGATGCCGCTGGTGCTGCTCACCGCCCTGCTCACCGCCATGGCGGTGCTGGCCTCACCGGCGGACCAAAGCCGGCCGCGGCTTTATTACCCCCTGCTGCTGGCCACCAATCTCGGCGTTACGGGGGCCTTTCTGGCCCACAACGCTCTGTTGTTCGTGTTGGCCTTCGAGCTGGTGCTGATCCCCACCACCCTGCTGGTGGCCATCTGGGGCGGGGCGCGCCGGGCTGGTGCCGCCGTGCGTTTTCTGCTTTATGGCGCGGTGTCGGGCTTGAGCCTGCTGGGCGGCGTGCTGGCCTTCGGCTGGTTGGGCCAGGGGGCTGCCGGCGCTGATGCGGCGGTGAGCTTCAGCTTTGATGCTCTGGCGTCAGCCCCCCTGCCCCCTGGGGCCCAGGCCTGGGTGCTGGTGCTGCTGCTGCTGGGCTTCGGCCTCAAGCTGCCGGTGGTGCCGCTGCACGGTTGGCAGCCCCTCAGCTACTCCGAGGCGCCGGCGCCGGTGGTGATGCTGCTGGGTGGGGTGGTGTCCAAGCTGGGCGCCTATGGCCTGCTGCGTTTCGGCGTGGGCCTGCTGCCTGATGCCTGGACGTCCTTTTCCCCCTGAATTGCAGCGGCCGGGGCGGTGAGTGCGGTGTATGGCGCCCTCAACGCCATCGCCGCCACCGACATCCGCCGGCTGATGGCTTACAGCTCCTTGGGCCACATGGGCCTGCTGGTGCTGGCACTGGCAGCCGCCACCCCGATGAGCCTGCAGGGGGCGGTGGCCCAGGTGATCGCCCACGGCCTGATCGTGGCGTTGCTGTTTGCCTGCGTGGGGCTGATCGAGCGCAAGACCGGCACGTCGCAGATCTCAGAGCTCTCTGGGCTGCTCAACCCGATCCGCGGCTTGCCCTTCACGATGGGCCTGTTGCTGCTGGCCTTAATGGCGGCGGCCGGTATCCCCGGCCTGGCAGGTTTTCCGGCGGAGTTGCTGGTGTTCGAGGGCAGCTGGACCGTGTTCCCCCGCGCCACCCTGGTGTGCCTGGCAGCCTCCGGTTTCACGGCCGTCTACGCGGTGCGGCTGTTCAACCGGGTGGGCTTTGGCCGCCTCGACAACGCTCGCGCCGATTGGCAAGGCACCCGCTGGGGTGAACGCCTGCCGGCCCTCGTGCTCACTGCGTTGGTGTTGCTCACCGGTCTCTGGCCCGCCGGCCTCACCGGCTGGAGCGAAACCGCCACCGCCGCCATTGCCCTGCGCTCCCAGTTGCCCGTATGCCCCCCCCCTCCACCCATCGCTACGCCGAGGTGATCCACCGGCTGGAGGCTGGTGGTTCGATGCTGCCCGACACGCCCGAAAACCTGCAGCAGATCATCGGCATCTACAAGGCCTATGCCGTGCCGATGGACTTCTATTGGCGCGACCTGCTCTATATCGCCGAGCGTGTGTTTCTCGAGCCACTGCCAGCGTTCAAATACTTCATCTCCCAGGCGTATCTCGATCGCCCCAACAGCTACGCCGGCGATCAATCGAAGCTGCGGATCTGGCGCGGCGGTGAGAAAGCCCATCCGGAGCTGCTGGCGTTCATGGCGCAGGGCGAAACCACCCGCATGCCCCGGCTGCTGCATCACCTCTGGCACGACCGGGTGAAAATGGAGTTCGCCGAGGCCTGCATGCAGGCGATGTTCTGGCATCAGGGCATGGGCGGTCGTTTCAACGACTATCTCGAGAGCGACGCCTACCGGGCCAACGCCGATCGGGCGATCAAGGCCTACTTCAAGGGCAATCCCGTGATGCTCGGCTTGTATCGCCTGTTTCCAGATCTGTTCCTGGAAAAAGTGAAGCAGCTCAGCTTCTACGCCAACCTTGCGCTGTTCTGGGAGGTGATGGCGCCTGTGTTCTTTGAAATGAGCGACCTCTACGACGAGGGCCAGCTCACCACGGTGCCCCAGGCGATGGACTTCCTGGTGAATGGCATCTTCGCTGTAGCAGGCCGGCCCATCTACCACCACGTGTTCATTCGCGGCGAGTGCTTCGAGATCATCCCCAAGAGCGAGGGATTCACCTGGCTCTACGAGGCAGCCTTGCCCTATGTGGAGGCAGTGTTTTATCGCACCTCGCCGTTCCGCGGCACCAAGAGCTACAACGCCCAGGTCGATCAGGTGCCGGCTGCCCAGGCCGACTTCCACTACGGCATTCTCTATGCCGATCTGTATCCAGTGGGCTCGGCCGGCATCCCGCCCACCCTGCTGATGCAAGACATGCTCCACTTCCTGCAGCCCTATCTGCAGGAGCTCTACAGCCAGCACAAGCGCGGTGAGCAAGACCAGCTGATCCAACTGGGCATCAGCTTCCAGCGCTCGATGTACAACGTCACCTCAGCGGTGATCCAGGCGTTGCGCTGTGCCCTGCTCTATCCCCTGGATGACACCGATTCCGAGCACCTGTTGGCCAATCGCCGCTTCTTCGAGGCCCAGATGGATCGTTTCCTGCGCCCGGAAGCACGCCTGCCCGACATCCAGACCCAGGACTACCGCTAGGAGAGTTGCCATGGCCACGATTCTTGAAACCGCCGCCGGCGCCGGGGTGTTCAACACCTTGCTGGCCGCGGTGGACGCTGCCGCTTTGCGCGGCGCTTTGGAGGGCCCAGGGCCCTTCACGGTGCTGGCGCCGGTGGATGACGCCTTTGCTGCCCTGCCCCCCGGCACGGTGCAGACCCTGGTGGACAACCCACCTCAGCTGGCGCGGATCCTGAAGTATCACGTGATCGCTGGTGCCCACACCCGGGAGGCCCTGGTGGCGCAGCCGGAGTTGCCGAGCCTGGAAGGCGCCCCGATCCCGATCCGCCGCGCCGATCCCTTCGAGGTGAAAAACGCCACCGTGGTGACGGCCGACATCGCCTGCGACAACGGCGTGGTGCATGTGATCGATCGCGTGATCCTGCCGGGTTAAGCCAGGGCGTCGACGGCTGAACGCAGAGCGCCGTAGCACTGCTCAAGCTGGGGGGTGCTGATCCCCAGGGGCGGCAGCAGATACACCACGTTGCCCAGCGGGCGCAGGTACACGCCCTGCTCTAGGCAGTGGCGCTGGATCTGTTTGCCCACGGGATTGAGGTAGCTGGCCTCGCCAGCTTCCACATCAAAGGCCGCCATGGTGCCGACGCAGCGCGGCCGCCGCACCAAGGGGTGCTGGGCCAGCTCCTCGAGCAGGGGCGTGTGGCGCAGCTCGAACTGCTGGAAGCGCTCGGGGTGGGCCTGGAGCAGATCCAAGCTGGCCAGCGCCGCGGCACAGCCCAGGGGGTTGGCGGTGAAGCTGTGGCCGTGGAAGAAGGTGGCTTCGGGCCGCTCGCTGATGAAGCCCTGGTAGAGCCGCTCGCTGGCCATCGTCACCCCCATCGGCAGGAAGCCTCCGGTGAGGCCTTTGGAGAGGGCCATCAGGTCGGGTTGAATGCCGGCCCGGCGGCAGGCGAACAGGTCGCCCGTGCGACCGAAGCCCGTGAATACCTCATCGGCGATCAGCAGGGCGCCGGCGGCTTTCACCCGCTCGGCCACGGCCCGCAGGAAGGCCGGCCGCACCACCCGCATGCCGCTGGCCCCCTGGATCAGGGGTTCGAGGATCACGGCGGCGGTAGGCGTCTCCAGGGCCCGCTCGAGCTGGCGCAGGGCGTGGTGTTCCCGTTGCTCCACCGCGTCGTCGCCCCAGTGGCTGTGGGGCCAGGCCACACGGGCCACGGCAAACAACAGGGGCTCATAGGGGTCGGTAAACAGCGAGCGCTCCCCCAGCGCCATCGCGCCGAAGGTGTCGCCGTGGTACGCCCCCTCGAAGGCAATCACCTGCCGGCGCAGTCCCGCCGCGTCGCCACTGCCCTGGTTGCGCCACCACTGCCAGGCGATCTTGAGCGCCACTTCCACGGCGGTGGAGCCGTTGTCGGAGAAGAACAGCCGCTCGAGGCCCGTCAGGGCGCTGATCCGGGTGGCCAGCTGTTCGGCGGGGGCGTGGCTGAAGTTGGTGAAGATCACCTGCTCCAGCTGCTGGGCCTGGCGGGCAATCGCCGCCGCAATGGCGGGCTCGGCGTGGCCATGGAGGGTCACCCACCAGCTGCTGATCGCATCGATCAGGCGGCGACCATCGGCGAGCACCAGCTCACTGCCGCGGGCGGAGTGCACCTGCAGCGGCTCGGGGCTCGTGGCCACCTGGGTGGTGGGGTGCCAGAGGTGGGGGTGCCAGCTCATGGTGTCAGCTCGCGGTGTCAGCCATGCCGGCCGCCGCTCAGCATGCACCGCTCTTGGTCCCATTCACATGCCATTGGGCCGTAGTTCAGCTCATGCGGGCTGCGGAGAGATTGCGGACGGCGCATGGGCATCAGGCTTCCAGATAGTCGATCACCCGTTGCGACAGGCGCCGGATCGCTGCGTGGGCGCGGCGTTCAACCCCCCGGGCCTGGTCGCGGCTGATGCCCATCTGCCGGGCGATGGCGCTGAGGTTGAGGGGTGCGGTTGGTCGATGCCGTAGCGCAACCGCAGCAACTCGGCTTCATGGGCAGGCAGCTCCTCGAGCAGTGCCCCCAGGTCGCTCTGCAACAGATGGGCCGTGAGCATGTCCTGGGGCAGCTGGGCCTGGCAGCGCAGCGTATCGAGCAGGCGCAGCTTCTCTTCCGAACCGTGGCCGCTGTCGAGGCTGAGCGGTTCCTGAGCGCGGAACAGTGCTTCCCGGATGTCCAGCGGTTTGAGTTCGGTGGCGTCCGCCAGCTCCTCGAGGCTGGCTTCGCGGCCGAGCATCTGGCGCAGTTCCTGCTGACAGCGCCGCAGACGCTGCAGGCGGTCTTGCATGTGGGCCGGCAGTCGGATGCTGCGGCCCTGCTGCTGCAGGGCCCGGCCCAGGCCTTCGCGAATCCACCAGGTGGCATAGGTGGAAAACCGATAGCCCCGGCTTGGGTCGTAGCGCTGGACAGCGCGGATCAGGCCGAGGGTCCCCTCCTGGATCAGGTCGTCGAGTTCCAGGCGCCCACGGCTGTAGCGCCGCGCCATGCTCACCACCAGCCGCAAGTTGGCGGTCACCATCCGCTCGCGGGCGCGCTCCGCCTGCCGCAGTTGGCGCTGCAATTGACGGGGTGTCAGGCCCAGCTCCAGGGCCCAGGCCTGCAGGCAGGGCTCCTGGCCGCCGCAGCGCAGCTTCATTTCTTCCGCTGTCTCCAGCAGTTTTTGGCCGTTTTGCACGGCCCGCCCCAGGCTGATTTCCTCCTCAGGCGTGAGCAGGGGCACCCGACCGATGGCACGCAAGTGCCGGCTGATCGCGTCGCAGTCTCCGCGGCGGAGCTTCTGTGGCGCAGGCATCGGGTGGATATCCGCTGTGAGTCGCGAAACCTTAATCACTGTGGCGCCTATTTGGAGGCGTTTTGCTGCCTGAAAAGCAACCTAAATCATGGTGATCAGGAGCACTCATCATTGATGGGATCCTTTGGGAGGCAGCTGATTTGGACGAATCAAGCCCGTCAACGCTGTCGTTGCGGGGGGAACGTCTGTGGAGATGGCTGGGGGGAGGTCTGGGATCTCGCTGCACTTAACGAATCAGGGCCCAGGTTGGGTATCACAGTGCAAAGATCAATGCTGTATTCACATCAACAGCTCTGATCGTTTGGCGATCTCCTCTCCCAGAATTGGGGCCAAACCAAAAAAGCACCCTGCAACGGATGCCCCTGCAAGAGCACTGGCTTGGACGAGCTGCTGCTGGGCTCAGCCGATGGTGACGACGTGCCCCCGCTCAGAGCAGCCCGCGGTGCCGCACCAGCCGCTGCACCATGGCCCATGAGCCCAGGGTCACCTTCAGAGCTACCAGCAAATTGAGCAGGGGGATCCAGCCACCGCTGAGCAGCGTGCCAAAGCCGCTGCTGCCGAGCCTGACCCCGAGCAGGGCCGGCAGGGCCACCAGCAGGAACCCCAGCACCGCGGCCTTTTCCCAGAGGTCGGCTCGATAGCGCTGAAACAGCCGCTCGCTGCGATCGGCTCCACCGCTGATCAGCTGCAGCCCAATGGCTGTGCCGCCGGTGGAGCGCAGCCGGTTGCGGGCCGCTAGCGGTGTTACCACCTGGCTGCAGAGTGCTGGGATCAGCCTGCTCGATGACCTCTCAGTGGAGGCCAAGGCGGTGCGCGCTGCCATGGCTTGCCTCAAGGAGCGCCATTGGACTGCCGATGCGCTCACCAAGCTGGCTGGGCTGACGTCAGCGCTGGTGGAAACACTGGAGAAAGCAGAGGGCAATGAATTGCTCGAATCGGCGATTCCCCAGTTGCAGCAGGCGCTGACTGCCTTTGAGGCGGAGGAGTACAAGCTGCGGCAGGCCCACGCCAGCGCTGCCGAGATGCTGCGCAAGCTCAATGACTTCCTCAGCGTGCCGGCCAGCATCCGGCCGATTCTCAGCTTCGATCTCGATCAGCTGTTTGACCCCCAGCGTTTCTCTGACCTCGAGCAGTCGTTCTCCGAGGTGGTGTTGCTGAACGATGCCTTCCGCCAGCTCTCAGAAGAGCGCCTGGCATGAGCCGTCAGCGCAACCAGCCCCTGGCCGTCGCCAGCCGTGAGACCTCTTGTACCGCCTCAATACAGCGCTGAGCCCGTCGTTTGGCATCGTCTTGTCCCTGGGCCCGCAGCACATATGCCTCCATGGCCTCGGGAGTTTCGATCACGGCGAGCAGGCCAGCGGTTCGTGCAGCTAAGGAGCCAGCAGCAAGCAGGCGGCTCACCAAGCCCAGGTCCCAGAGCTGCTCCCCGGTGGAGTCAGGAGCAAACAGCTCCTGCCGCAGCACCTCCAATAACTGCTGCTTCAGTGCATCAAGCTGCCCCGGCTTTAGCCGGCGGCTGTTGGGTAGCCCTTCCGCTCTCCCGGCAGGGATCACAGCTGGACGAACCGGCGCGTGCTCCACGCTCCAGCTCAGACCGGTGCCCGGAACTCCCACCGTGGTGCGCGCACCACCACTGCGGGCGACGGGGATGTTGAACGAAGCGCCCCTCCCACCAACGGAAATGGAGCTCAATCCACCCTTGCTGAAATTGAAACGCAGTGGGCCCAGGCGGGCGGAGCGTCGAAAGCGGAAGCCCATGGCGATCAGCGGCTCTTGACGCAATAGCCGCCTGATGAATACCAGCCCAGCGGGCATCCCTTGCCGCTTTTCTGGATCGCTTCCCGCTCGTTACTAGGGCTGCTGAGGCAGTAGTTGCCAGAGGAATAAAAACCCAGCGGGCAGCCAGCACCACTTTTCTCAATGGCGCCGCGGGTGTTGCCACCGGAGCTGGGCACGCAGTAGCCGCCAGAGCTGTAGTAGCCAAGCGGGCAGCCTCCCGCCTTGGGCAGCGGTTGCACCGGCTGCTGGGCCAGCGTTGCGCTGGTACTGAGCAGGATCCCGACGGCAATCAACAGTGGCTTACTCATCGGTGGTGGGCTTTGCCAGTTCATCGAGCAGGCGGCTCACCAGGTCACCACGGCTGCGGATTCCCCACTCCTTGCGCAAGTCATCCAGCCACACCACGATGGATTGGCGCAGCTCAAGGCTCATCCGCACATAGGGATCGTCACTGGAATCGCCTGGGGACATTTGCAGGTGGCTGGGAGTTCCAACGATCGGTCTGCTGCTGCTCTTGTGCAAGAGCAATGGGGGCAGACTTGAGCAACCAGTAGCCGAGGCGCGAGCGCGCGATGCCCACCAACACCCAGATGGAGGGCTGCCTAGCTGAGGAGCGCGGGGCGCTGGTCTTCTGGTCGCCGGAGGTGCAGCAGCGCAAGCCAGGCAGCAAAGTTCAGGTCATTGATGTTTTCTCCCTGCAGGTCGTCACTGGCTACACCCGTGACCCCCAAGGTCGGTTGCTGCTGGAGTCCCAGCCATCTGTGGCTGCTGGCCGCAGCTGGAGCCTGGCCAAGGCTGCGCAGTTGATCCGCAATGACGCCCGCCCGCACCGCTGGGTGGCCTTGCAGCTCGATAAACGGGCCTGGGGCCTGTTTTGGGCAGGGGGTGGGCTCCAGCACTGCCGTGAGTTGCTATCCCAGCAGGTGCCTGCATCGGACATCTCCAGCGCACTGGTCGCAGCAACTCCAGAAGCCCTGCTGCGACTGGTTCTAGATCTTGGTACTGATCTGCCCAGCCCTACTCAGAGCCCTGCTGCAAAGCCTGCCAACGATGAGCACAAAGGGCTGTGGCGAATCATCGCTTGGACATCACTGGCCTGGCTGACTGTCCTTGGCATGACCGTTGCAGGTTTCCTTACCGCGCTGGAGCGTCAGGACCGCAAGTTGGAGCTGCTGCTCGAGCGCACAGCCCCAAGCTCCGGGATGCGTTGAGCGATTCAGCTTTGCGGCTCTGCTCAGCAATCGGTGTATTGGGCCTGGGTTGGCTGGGCGTGCAAGCAGGCCTGGCTGAGCAACAAGGCTTGAGCGCCATCGTGCTCTCGATCGGCGATGGCGACACCATCCGCGTTCGCCAGGCCGGCAAAGCCCTGACCGTACGGCTGGCCTGCATCGATGCCCCGGAGACTGCCCAGAGCCCCCACGGGCAGCAGGCTCGCAGCTACCTGCAGCAGAGGCTCCCTGTCGGGCGCGAGGTCAGGCTCGAAGTCAAGACCACCGATCGCTACGGCCGTTCGGTTGCCGAGGTGATCTCGGACATCAACATCAACCTGGCGCTGGTGGAAGACGGTCAGGCATTCGCGTATCGGCAGTACCTGAGCGGCTGCGATGCCAAGGAGTATCTGGACGCGGAATACCGAGCCAGCCGGCGGCATTTTGGCGTTTGGCAGGTAGAGGGCGGCATCACCCGCCCCTGGGACTTCCGCCGCGGACGGCGTTCAGCCGCCATCCCTGATGGCACCACTCCCGGCGGACGCCGCTACCGCTGCTCAGAGATCGGCTCTTACGCCAAGGCCCAGCAGTTGCTGCGGCAAGGGCACGGCTATCTAGATGGAAATGGCGATGGAGAAGCCTGCGAAGCACTCCGCTGACAGTCATCGTCTGCCATATTTCGTAGCTGCACTACTGGTTTTTACAGAAGTCTGTAGCAGTAATGGCTTGCCTGCTGATGTACTGGATTGACACAGCATCTGAGTTTGGTACCTTCTGAAAATCAGGCAAATATCATCATGCTCACCGGATCCGAACTGCTCGCCAAGGTCAAGGAGCTAGGCGATGTCTCCAAGTCCGAGCTCGTGCGTGAGTGCGGCTATGTGAGCACCAAAAAAGATGGCAGTGAGCGCCTCAACTTCACTGCGTTCTATGAGGCCCTGCTCGGTGCCAAGGGTGTAAGCCTCGGCGCCGATAGCGCCGGCCGGGGCAAGGGTGGGCGCAGCCTTAGCTATGTGGCAACTGTTCAGGGCAACGGCAACCTGCTGGTAGGTAAGGCCTACACAGCCGTGCTCGACCTCCTACCCGGCGATGAGTTTGAGATCAAGCTGGGCCGCAAGCAGATCAAGTTGATTCCTTTGGGCAGCCCAGAAGAGGAGTGAGCAGCTGCTAGTGAGCAAGACGCCCGAGCTGATCGAGACGTTCATGCTGGTGTGTTTCTACAACGACAATCTCGTTTCTGAGCTTGCAGCCGCTGCTGAAAGCCACTAGTACCTTCATAAAGGCTCGACCCATGCTCTCAAGCCTCGAAATCGCGCAGGCAGCAGTTATGCGCCCCATTGCCGATGTCGCAGCCGAGGTAGGCATAGAGCCCGACGAGCTCGAGCTCTACGGTCGCTACAAGGCCAAGGTCGATCTCTCCATTCTCGATCGTCTCGCAGGAGTACCGGACGGGAAGCTGATCAACGTGACGGCAATTACGCCAACCCCCGCCGGTGAGGGGAAGACCACGACGTCGGTCTCGCTAACGCAAGGTTTCGGCAAGATCGGCAGGCGCGCGATCCTCGCGCTTCGCGAGCCATCGCTCGGGCCTGTCTTCGGCGTCAAGGGTGGCTCTGCTGGCGGCGGGTACGCCCAGGTCGTGCCGATGGAGGACATCAACCTCCACTTCACAGGTGACACGCATGCGATCACCGCCGCGAACAACCTCCTATCGGCCCTCGTCGATGCGCACCGCTTCCACCGGCACAAACCGGAGATCGCAGTCGTCACCTGGCGCCGCGCGGTCGACGTCACGGACCGTCAGCTCCGGAACATCGTCGGCGGACTCGGCGGCGGGAAGAACGGCATTCCTACCGAATCGGGGTTCGACATCACTGCCGCCTGCGAAGTGATGGCGATCGTGGCGCTCGCGACCGACCTCCACGATCTGCGCAAGAGGCTTGGTGCGATCACCGTCGGATACACCCCCAATGGTGAGCCCGTCACGGCGGAGGACATCAAGGTCGCAGGCGCGATGGCGGTTCTCCTAAAGGACGCAATCAAGCCGAACATCGTGCAAACCCTTGAAGGTCAGATCTGCTTCATGCACGCCGGGCCTTTCGCCAACATCGCCCACGGCAACAACTCCGTCATCGCCGATCGCATCGCTCTCAAGCTGGGCGAGTTCGTGATCACCGAGTCGGGCTTCGCTGCCGATCTCGGGATGGAGAAGTTCATGGACATCGTCTGCCGAGTCGGCGGCCTCAGGCCGCACGTGGTCGTGATAGTCGCAACCGTGCGCGCGCTGCGCCATCACGGTGGTTGCGACTGGCGGGAGAAGGCGGAGATGTCGCAGATGGAAGCCGAGGTCGAGACGGGCTTGGCGAACCTCGCGAAGCACATTGAGAACGTCCGCGCATTCGGGATCCAGCCAGTCGTCGCCATCAACACACGTCCCGATGACGAGACCGAGCTGCTAGAGCTGATCAAGACCCGCTCGCTCGAGGCCGGTGCCTTTGGCGCCGCAATCCACAACGGCTTCGGCCAAGGTGGAGAGGGCACCATCGAGCTCGCCGAGGTTGTCGCCGCTGCTGCGGAAGCCGAGTCGGACTTCCAGATGCTCTACACCGACGACGAGTCGATCGCGACGAAGATCGAGAAAATCGCGAAGACCATATACGGTGCCGGCGGGATCGATCTTGCGCCCGCCGCGAAGGAGGCGATCGCACGCTATGAGAAGCAGGGCCTCGCCCACCTACCGATCTGCATGGCGAAGACACACCTTTCGCTCTCGCACGATCCGAAACAGCTGAACCGCCCCACGGGCTTCACGGTGCCAATCCGCGACATCCGCGTTTATTCGGGCGCCGGGATGCTGGTACCTCTCTGCGGCGACATGCTCCTGATGCCGGGCTTCGGCACCCAGCCTGCCGCATTTGGGATCGACATCGACGAGAACGGCGAGACGATTGGACTCTTTTAAAGAGAAACTCGTACGCGGAAATAGCCGCGTCATGAATGCTTTGCCGGAGAAGATTTAGCCTTATGGAGTAATACAAGCGGGCTCTGCTTCTGCGCGCATCGACGCAGGATCAACCCCAGAATTCCTCTTCTGTCCTGGGGGTTTTCTGTTGTCAGCTCTAAAGGAAATGGTGATTAAGGCTTGTAGCTAAGCGCGGCAGCGGACAAAGCAGGGGTCCCGGCAGGCGGCAGGTGCGCCAGTCGCCATTGGTGCTGCTTACCTCCACCCCAATCCAGCTGCTGGGATGGTCGGGCTCACTAAAGAGACCAATCCATTCGATGGCATCAGCGATGGCGTCA
>NZ_JAGQCZ010000019.1:0-34140 GCF_024346435.1 Cyanobium sp. Alchichica 3B3-8F6
GCGTTGGTGACTGGTCAGTGGTGCCGGCATCCCCTGGTCCCTGCGCATCGGCACCAGGCTCTCCAGCACTCACCCCACCGGCCAACGAGCTTGTCGCCGACCGGCCAACTTCATTGTCGGCAGACAGCATCACCGTGACCCGCAACTTGTTGCGGCCGTGGATGTCGACCAGCTGGGCGCTGAAGGCAATGCCCGAGGCAAAGGCTGGTCTGGCTGCTTCGACCACAGCAGCTAGATCAAGTGATGGAACGGCCTGCACCTGCTCCTGAAAGGAGGCCAGGGCGACAGTGAGAGCTCGCTCGGCACTGCCCTTTTCGTCGAGCAGTTCAAGAGCGTCGGTTGGCACGCCTGCGCGTGCGAGGGATTGGGTCATGACATCAGAGAGCCGGGCTTGTGCCCGCTGGCCTGAACTTAGCGGCTTGCTAACGCTAGGCGCAACTCCAGGCTCTGCTTGCAATCGTCTGGGTTGTCCCTGGCTGCGTCCGCCAGAGCGGCCGATCAGGCACCCAGCGCTTTCTGCTCCCAGGCGCCGATCCACTGCTCGGGAAGGAAATCCTCGCCATCAACCCAGAGCTGGGCCAGCTCAACCGAGCTGTAGTCGTCGATGGCCAGCACCTCTGAGAAACGCTTCTGGTGCTCCTTCGGTGCACCCTTGACCAGCTGCTCCAGGGCTTGGGTGACGTCGAGACCGCCTTCCTTGATCACGCGGCGCACGTGCTGGCGCCATTTCTGACAGATCTCCTCGGCGCGCTTCGAGGTCAGGGTCGGCGCTGGCGCTGCTTGAAAGGCCCTGGGCACCGGCACATAGCCGATGTAGCAGCTCCAGAAGTCCACGGCATCCCAGAGCTTGCCGTCATCGCCGTGTAGGGGCTCCGCATCCTTCAACTGGTCCTTCAACCGCTGCGACTTGACCGGTCCCCAGTCCTTCTCCTCCAGGCGACGGTTGAGCTCCTCGAGCTGGAAGAAGGCCTTCTGGCGCAGCTCACCGGCCTTGCCCTGCTCTATCACCGAGAGATTCCCGTAGGAGATCACCTCAAACTCGGCTTCTGTGCCCCATTCACAGGCGGTGTACTGGGTCCAGCCGTTACGGCGCCGCCAGTTGAGAAGCATCTTCCCGAAGGCTCTGCGGGACTCGTCCTGCCAGTCAAGGACGGCCTGGTACGTGCGCTTTACGGGCTTCTTTGCTTGTGCCATAGCCCAATCTTAAACGCTGCTTGGCACTGCTAGCCATAGCTTGTTACAGCTTGGCAGGCTGGTCTCGGTCATTTCCTGGCTCGGCCAAGAGCTGTTCGACCTGTTGAACGGTGAGAACCCGGCCCGTCTGGGCCTGGAAGCGGAGGACCAGCGTGTACGGGTGGATGCCGGGATAGCGACGGGCCAAGGCCTGCAGCTGCTTGCGGAGTTCGGGCCTGTTCATTGGACCGACCCGGCCATGGGATCCAGGTCCAGGACCGCTTGGGCCTCTGCAATCGAGCGGCAGACCCCGCCCAAGCCGCCCAGCTGCTGTACCAGCTGCAGAAAGGCCCGCTGCTCGGGACTGACGGTTCCGGAGCCCGTCTTGATCTCCAGGGCAACGAACTGGGCAATGCTCTGACCGACCAGCTCGGGCGTGATCTCCAGTGAGCGCAACCCGATCAGGTCGCTGCTGCCCTTGCACAGCCCAAAGCGCACGAAGCGCCCCTGCTGGTCGACCAGGGCACCGGTGTTGTTACGCCAGAGCCGCACCACCCCTCGTCCGCAAGTCAGGCGGATGCGTTGCTGGATCTCGTGTTCAGACGGGGAGGAGGCCATGCCTCCTGTTGCCGGGCTGGGTGGTGGCCTGCGGCAGGCATTGGCGATTTGGCGAATACCTGCCAGGTATTGGCTGTAGCGGCCCGGCAGCCAATACGACTCAAATCAGCCAGGCAACTGCAGCGCGACGACTTGGCAGCAGTACCAAAAAGCAGTACCGTTAGTACATGAAGCGCAAGCACCAGCGCACCCTTGAGTTGATCTTCGTCAGGCCTGTCAGCGGCAGCGTTCCCTGGCGCGACGTGCTTGCCCTGTTTCAGGAGCTCGGCGCAGAGATCAGCGAACGGGAAGGCAGCCGCGTTGCGGTTGTTCTGTTCGACGAGGTGCGGGTGTTCCACAGGCCCCACCCCTCGCCGAACACCGACAAGGGAGCTGTCGCTTCCATCCGCCGCTGGATTGAACAACACGGAGTTACCCCATGAGCCTGATGACCCAGGGCGGTTTCCACGCCCGCATCGACTACGACGAAGACACTGATCTGTTTCGCGGCGAGATCCTTGGCCTCACTGGTGGGGCTGACTTCTATGGCTCCAGTCCCGAGGAGCTGCGCCGGGAGTTCCGCAAGTCGTTGGATGTCTTCCTGGAGATCTGCCGCGAGAAGGGGATCGAGCCGCGCCGGCAGTTCTCGGGCAAGTTCAACCTGCGCATCTCACCGCAGCTGCATGAGCAGTTGGCCCTACGCGCTCAGGCCAGCGATCAAAGCCTCAATGCCTTTGCGCAGAAGGCCCTAGAGCGCTCTCTGGCGGCCGCCGGCAACGGATAGGCCCGTCGACTCGCACTGTTCAGATCATTCGCCGTTGGGATCTGAGATTGGCTCTAGCCCTGACACCAGCAAGACGGACCTAGAAATGGGGTCTCGATCGTTGGTTGTGGCCATCCGTGAGGTGACGGCAGCAGAAGCCAAGGCCAAGCTCTCGAGCCTGCTTGACGTGGTGGAAGCCGGTCAGTCGGTGGTGATCACCCGCCGCGGCAAGGCCATTGCTGAGCTGGTGCCGCGCCGAGCGGTACGCGACCTCTTGCCCCAGCTCCAGGCCCTGAGGAATTCCCTGCCCGAGCAGGCCTCCAGCGCGGTGGAGACCATCCAGACCATGCGGCTCTAGGCACAAAGGCCAGGGCGGGTCAGGGCACGTCCCAGGGGTTAATCAACTCCAGGACGATCTCCGCGAAGTCGGCCGTGTCTCTGGTGGCCAGGGGAACTCCATGGGCCAGCGCCGTGGCCGCGATCACTGCATCCGCTGTGGCCATCGGCCGGGCCAGCCGTTCGCGTCGCCGCAGCAGTTCGCCATACCAGTGGGCGGCCTCGCTGGTGAAGGGCCAAATCCGGCCCGCGAACAGATCGGTCGCCAGCGCATCCCAGCTCTGCTGCAGTTGTTGCTTACGGCGGCCATCCGGCAGCCGGGCCAGGCCGTGCAGGATTTCAGCCTCGTTCATGGCTGTGATCGCCACCGACTCTGGATCGAGACCATCGGCCCAGGCCAGCACCCGTGGCTCTGGCTGCGGGCGCATCAGCTCCGAGATCACATTGGTGTCGAGCACGATCACGGCCAACCCTCCCCTTGCTGAAAGTGGTGTCCTCAGCGCGCAAGCTCCGCGTCGCTGTCGAATTCGGCTGGTGTCGGCAGGGAAGATCGCTCAGGCAGCTCCAGCTCCACGCCACCGAGCTGGGCAAAGTGCTCATGGATACGACTGCCAAGGCCCTTGCCACCAGCGACGGGCTGCCGGGCTTCGATGGCGGCGCGGAGGATCGTGCGCGCTTCCTCCTCCATGGAACGTCCATGGCGCGCGGCTTGAATGCGCAGCTGCGCTTTGGTGCGCTCGTCGAGGTTGCGGATCGTGAGCGTGGCCATGGGCGACTCCCGCTTGCACTGAAAGCACTGCTGTCAACGCTAAGGCCACTGGCAGCTGCTCGCTTGCCCAGCGATTAAGTGCTGCGCTGCCGAGCGCCCCAGACGTGCCTGGCCCAGCCGCTCTTGCTAGCCGCGCCCCTGCTCCCGCTCCAGCAGCTCCTCGAAGGTCCGGCAGCCAGCTGCCGGGTGCGTGCGCCGGGGCCTCTGCTGCTGGTTGGGTTTGGGCCGGTGGCGGGCTTCGCCCGTGACTTCAACCAGTTCGCCCTCGAGCTGCTGGAGCCCACGGCGCTGCTCATCGCGTTCCTCGGTCAGGAACAAGTGGCCGCAGTCCGGGCAGACCTGCACAGCACTGGGGCAGCTGCAGAAGCAGACCGGGCAGTCGTTGATCGGAATCGAGACCCCCTCCCGCCGGCGCCGACCGGCCAGGTGCCACTCGCGCTCATCGGTCGGCAGGCCATGGCGATGGGCATTGCCTACGTGATCGAGGATCACGGCCTCCTGCTTCCCAGGTGCGGGCCGCAGGGCCCGGCCAACCATCTGCAAATAGAGGCTCAGGGAAGCGGTGGGGCGCATCAGGATCGCGCCGCCCACAGAAGGGATGTCGGTGCCCTTAAAATCATTCAACCACTCCTTTTTTTTATGACTCACCCCTTGATGATCACACTAGACGTGCCAAACATGAAATCCAGGATTGACTTCGGTCAGCATGGATTAAAAGCTTTGCTAATCCAATCCTAGCGGCAGGATTTTCAAATTAAGCTCCTCCTAGGGCAGCCGAGCTAGCCGAAGGCGCCATAGCTAGCGTTTGATTTCAGGAATACCGTCGTGAGGGTAGATCCCCGGATCCTGATGGCCAACAACACTTTTGCAAGCGGATGTGGGATGAGGTGCTGCACAAGGGCTTCTGGGAGGGCGACATCTGGAACCTGGTACTCAGCGGTGAGATCAGAAGCCATCACCTCAACATCTCCACGGTGCGCGACGAGAGCCTCGAGCCCCAGTACTACGTAGGCATGCTGCAGGCCGTGCACTTCATGGCCCAGCACGACAGCCTCACCGGGTTGGCAAACCGCTCGATGCTGATGGAGCAGCTGGAGCGCCATGGCCGCGGTGTCGCGCTGCTCTAGCTCGATCTCCACGGCTTCAAGTCTGTAAACGACCAGTTCGGCCACAACGTGGGCGACCAAGTACTAAAGATCGTGGCGGATCTGTTTCGGAATGTGATCCGCGAGGGCGACCTGCTCTGCCGTCAGGGCGGCGATGAATTAGTGGTGCTCGTACCGGAAGCAGGCCAAGAGCAATCCTGTGCAGCTGAGTCGTGCCTCCCTTCATGCAGCCGCTGGCTCAGGCCTGCTCCAGGCGCTTGACGATCACGGCCATCAGGGCCAAGGAACCGGCCAGAGCAATCAACAAGGCGATGGTCATGGCTGACGCGTCTACTACTGCAACAATTATCGCCGCTGAAGGGTCAAAGCCATCCCTCTGCAGCCAATGGCGTTCAGCCCGAGGTGCGGAGAAGGCCAGCCTCTATCGCATTGCCGACATTCAAAGGCTCTGCCGCAACTCCTAAACCACCCAGCCCTAATAAATGCCCCTGAAGCTCTACGGCGGCGCCCGCAGCCGCGCCTCCATGCCCCGCTGGTATCTGGAGGAGAAGGGGATTGCCTACGACTGGATTCAGCTCGACATGGAGGCAGGCGAGCACAAGGGAGACAACTTTTGTGCCATTAACCCCTTCGCCAAGGTGCCAGCGCTGGTGGATGAAACCCTGCAAGCACCAGGCGGCCAACCGCTGCAGCTGTTTGAAAGCGGCGCAATTCTGCTGCACCTAGCCGATCACCACGCCAACGAATTCACTGGCACGGCAGCTGAGGTGGCGGCCCAGCGAGCCCTGGCAAACCAGTGGATCCTGTTTGCCAATGCCACCCTGGCGGTGGCGCTGTTTGTGCCTGCCAACCGGGAGCGGGAGTTCCCCCAGTTGCTGGGGGTGCTCGATGGGCTGCTGGCAGGGGGCCGCTCCCTACTGGCAGGGCCCTGGGGCGATCCAGCCTGGAGCGTTGCCGACTGCGCCGTAAATGCCTACCTGGCCTATCTGCCGATCTTCTTCCCCCAGATCGATCTAACGCCCTACCCCAACGTGCAGGCCACGATCGCAGCCACCCAGGCCCGGCCGGCCTACCAACGCGCCATGGGCAGGGCTTAGATCAGGATCTTTGGGATTCCGCCAGAAGGGTCCCAGCCAAGCAGGCACCCTCCAGGTCGGCTCCCTGCAGCTGGGTATCGCGCAGGTCGCAACCACTTAGATCCGCCTGGCGCAGATTGCAGCTACGAAGATTGGCTCCATAGATGCAGCTGCCCTGCAAGTTGGCGCCCCGCAGATTGGCGCCCTCTAACAGGGCAAAACTGAGGTCAGCCTCCGCGAAATCAGCATGGCCAAGATCCGTGAGTTGGTCGAGTCCAGAGCGGAAATCGGCTTCAACCAACCGCGCTTGTTTCCAGCTGCTGCCAGCAGCCACAACGCCGCGTAGACAGCAGCGGTGCATCACGGCCCGATCAAAGTTCGATTCCTGAAGGCGGCAGCCAGAAAGGTCGGATTCGTGCCAGAAGGATCCCTGGGCTTGCATTGATGAGAGGTCTGCTCCCCACAGCAACGCCTGCTGAAAGCAGCAGTGTTGCACCTGCGCCCCCCGCAGGCGGGCATGGCCGAAACGTGCTTCCTTAAAACAACTGCCCTCCAGGTTGCAATCAGAGAGGTCGAGGTCGAGACCGTCGATACCACCGAGCCGCAGACCCTGAAAATTGCGCTCGCCAGCCTCCAAGGCCGCACGGAGATATTGGCGACTGGTCTGCTCTTCTGCCATCAGAGAAAGGCGGCAAGGGCATCTAGTTGGTGGCGGCGAAAAGCAAGCAATAGCTTTTCAGCCTGGGCAATCAGTTTGAAGACCCCCTTGTCAGCCACCTCGTAATAAACGAGGGCTCCCTCTGGTCGGCGCTGCACCACCCCGGCAATGGTGAGCAGCTTGAGATGTTTCGACACCAGCGCCTGGCTCAGGCCGGTGCTGTCCACAACGGCAGTCACGTTGAGGGGGCCTGCCCGCAGGGCGTGGAGCACGGCAAGCCGATTCGGCTCTGAAAACACCTTGAAGTAGTCGGCCAGGGCTTCCATCGGGTCCTCGGGGAGGGAGGTGGCAAAAAGACCAATCAAATCTTAACTCATCCTTGTGCTAGCGGATCACCACAAACTCTAGCTACTGCGTAAATTGCGTAACATGATGCCGTTATGACGTTAAGCTGTTGTCCTGTTGTTGCTGCGTCCATGTCGCCTGAGTCCCTCGCGCCTCCCCATCCCTTGCCCCCCGCCGCCGCACCGGCTATGTGGCCGCTGCAGTGGCCCCAGCAGGAGGGACTGTTGGAGCGCCAGCACGACCGTCTCGAAGCACTGCTTGACGATCTGGTCGATCGCCACTGCCTAGCCGACAAGGAGCGCAGTGCTCTGGAGCTGCTCGCTGATCGCCGCGACTGCCTCCTGCTGGTGAGGGGGCTGCGCCTGCACTTGCGGCTAGAGGAGCGCTGGCTCGCTCAGCGCGGCTGCCTTTGCCCTGGCCACCGGGCTGCCCACTGCGAGGCCGTCGCTGCCGCTGCTGCCGGCTGGGAGGTTGCCGAAACCCTGCGAGCCGCGCGGCTGCCCTGGCTGATGGAACTCCAGCAGTGGTTTCACGGCCATCGCCACGGGCCCGATGCCCTGGCCTACGCCCGCGCTGCCGCCCTCACCCCCTCCCTCTGATGACCACCTCTGCTCCCCACCTGCGCGAAAACCTGCTCACCCCGCGCTTTTACACCACCGAAATCGACAAGGCCGCCAAGACCGATCTCGTGGGCCAGCGCGCTGCCTTCGAGGCGATGCTCAACGAGATGGAGGCCGATTACAACCGCGATCACTTCGATCGCAAGGCCCCCCTCGATCGGCTGCGGGCCCTGAATCCAGAGGAGAAAGTAGCCTACGAGAGCTATTTAGTGCGCAGCTGCGTGTCGGAATTCTCCGGCTTTCTGCTGTTCAAAGAGCTCTCGCGCCAGCTTCAAAAGGCAGGCCGCCCAGAGTTGAGCCGCCTCTTCAATTTGATGGCCCGTGATGAGGCTCGCCATGCCGGCTTTCTCAACCGGGCCCTGGTGGCCGAGGGTATTGAGATCGATTTGCCGGCTTTGAGCGTCAAGCGGCCGATCACCTGGTTTCCGCTGAGTTGGGTGCTCTATTCGGTGTTTCTCTCCGAAAAGATCGGCTACTGGCGCTACATCTTGATCGATCGGCACCTCAAAGCCCACCCAGAGAACGACTTCGCCCCCCTGTTTGATTTCTTTGAGCCCTGGTGTCAGGACGAGAACCGCCACGGCGACATCTTCAATATGCTTCTGCGCTGCTGGCCGGGGTTGCGGCAGGGACTGCGCGGCCGGTTACTGAGTCGCATCTTTCTGTGGAGTGTGTTTCTAACCCACAGCCTGACGGTGTGTGAGCGGGGCAACTTTTACAAGCTGCTGGGCATGGATCCCAGTGGCTTCGATGAAGAGGTGATGCGCAACACCAACCGCACAGCCCGGCGTGCTTTTCCGGTGGTGTTCGATCTGGATGGCCGTGCCTATTTCGAGCTGCGCGATCAGCTGGTGGAGGTGTTCCGGGCTATCAAATCCAGCGCGGAGGAGCCCGCTAGCCCGGCACGGTTGCTGAAGTCTCTCGGCCTGAAGGCCCGCTTTGCAGGCTTGCTCTTGCGCCAGCTCAGCCAGCCGATGGTGCCATCCTCTGGGGCAATCGCGTGAGGGCAGCGACTTCCCTGCCCGCCCTTAGGCAGGGGGTGAAGGTGGTGCCTGGACGCTTGCCGTTCAGCACCGGAACGGTGTTGTTCATGGTGGCGATCCATGCGCTGGCGTTGGTTGCTCTGTTGCCACGCTTCTGGAGCCCAACAGCACTGCTGGTCCTATTGGGGCTGTACTGGCTTACCGCCTGTGTGGGGGTGACCCTGGGTTACCACCGTCTGTTGGCCCACAGAGCTTTTCAAGTGCCCAGGTGGCTTGAGCTGGTTATCGCTACCTGCGGTGCCCTCAGCTGCCAGCACGGTCCGATCGACTGGGTGGGCTTGCATCGCCATCACCACCTGCACTCCGACGATCCAGCTGACCACCACAACAGTCATCTCGGCTTCTGGTGGAGCCACTTCGCCTGGATGCTGCACACCGTGCCAGCCAAGCAGTTCGTGCGCCAACTCACCCCCGACCTGCAACAGATTCCCTACCACCGCTGGTTAAACCGCAACTTTCTGCTGCTGCAGTTGCCCCTGGCGGCCGCTCTCTATGGGCTGGGTCAGGCGACCGGAGCCGGTGGTTGGGCCCTTGTGCTCTGGGGCATTCCCCTCCGCATGGTGCTTGTCTATCACGCAACTTGGCTGGTCAATTCAGCCACCCATCGGTGGGGCTACGTGAGCCACAGGAGCGGTGATAGCTCCCGCAATAACTGGTGGGTGGCCCTGCTCACCTTCGGTGAGGGCTGGCATAACAACCATCACGCCTACCCCAGTAGTGCCCGCATGGGCTTTCGCTGGTGGGAGCTCGATCTCACCTGGTGGCACATCCAGATGCTGGGCCGACTTGGCCTGGCCCGTCGAATTCGCCTGGCCGCTCCTCTTCACGCCTCCTCCTCATGACTTCCATGCCCTTTGCAGCCCTGCCCGACATCACCAACCCCGCCTACCGCGATGCTTACAGCCGCATCAACGGCATGGTGGTGGTGGGTGAAAATCTTGCCGGTCGTCACTTCCGACTGCTTGCCCGCGCCATTCCAAATGATCAGCAGGAACTGGAGCGACTTGCCGCCATGGAAGGGCGCCACGCCAGCGACTTCATGGGCTGCGGTCGCAACCTTGGAATCAAGCCCGATCTAGGCCTAGCCCGTCTCCTATTCGCCCCACTGCACGAGCTGTTCCTGAGGTGCAACCAGCAGGGCGACCTACCGGGCTGCCTGGTGATTCAGGGCTTGATTGTGGAGTGTTTTGCCCTTTCGGCTTACCACGCCTACCTGCCGGTGGCCGACGCCTACGCCCAGCCAATCACAGCCGCTGTGATCAGCGATGAAGGAGAGCATCTGGGCTACGCGGAGCGCTGGTTGCAAGGCCATTTTGGTGCAGCGCAGGCATCCGCCGGCACGGTCAGCCGCAAAGCCCTGCCGATCACTCTGGCCATCCTGCAGACCCTGGCTAAGGACCTGAAGGCGATCGGCATGGACCCGCACGAGGTGCTCGCAAATTTCAGCGAGCTATTTCTTCAAGCCCTGAAAGCCAGCGGCTTTGATCAAACAGCAGCCAGACGCATCGTTACCGGAGGCCTGGCTGCTGCTGCAACTAGATGATCCAGGCCAGGTCAGCGAGGGGCGCGGGGGAGGGTAGATCAATCGCTTCGCTCATCAGCCAGGCACTGCTGAGCAGCATGGGCCGTAAATCGCCACCCAACCGCAGCTGCAGCCAGACAGCGACGCTGGGATCCAGGATGACAATCCCCTCTGCTGGGACTGGTTGATCGATCCCGCTCCGCCGGCCAACCACACCCAGCATTGAGCTGAGATTCGGCGGGCAGTACCAGAGGCCCGCCTCGCCGATCCCCTGATGACGGCGTCGCTCGAGCATCAGTTCGCGCAGCTGGCCATCCCCGCTGAGCGCTGGGAACGGAGCCACTAGCAACTGCAGCTGGAGGAGATCCGTCAGCGGCGGGCCCGGCTGGGGCTCAAAGGGTATGGCCATGGGGAGCATTGCAACGTTTTGGAAATCACGGAACAGTGTAACAACGGTAGTGGCATATCATTGATTGAGTTTACTCCGCCCGTCCTGGGCAGGTCCGATGCTCTCCTCTCCTTCCCTGTCCACCACCTCGCAGCAGAGTCAAACCCTTGGTCCACGGTTGCGCAAACTGCATACCCATATCGGCAAGGCCCACCATCAGGCGGAGGGGATGGAGTTTTCCAGGGCTCTGCTGGAAGGCAGAGCCACGCCGCTGCAGCTGGCAGGCCTGCTGAGGGCGCTGCTGCCGGCCTACACCCTGCTTGAGCAGGAGGCCCCCGATTTGGCCACCGCCCTTGGCGCAACGAACATGCCCTGGTCAGATCTGGCCCGCAGGCACGCCTTAGAGCACGACCTGAAGCAGCTCGCCGCATTGCCAGCAACACCGGCATCAGCTGCAGCAGCCAGCTGGCTGGAGCAGATCAAGTTGCTGGCTCGCCAGGCACCCCACCGGCTGATGGCGCACGTTTATGTGCGCTACGGCGGGGATCTCTCCGGCGGACAGCAACTGGGGGGCCAGGCCAACGCCATCCTTAGCCGCCATGGCTTATCAGCACTGAAGTTTTGGTCATTTGAGCAAGAGATCCCTGCCCTAAAAAAAGCCCTGCATGACGGTTTTGAGCAGATGGATCTATCTGAAGCAGAGGAAGAAGAGTTGCTGGATGAAGCCGTAGCGGCCTTCAAGCTCACCCAGAAACTGCTAGCCGAGCTCGCCGAGATTTAAGGCAGCAACTCATCCCAACACCCACCCAACCCCTCACGCCCATGCCCGCCATCGCCCCTGCGCTCAGCCCGATCGAGCTGCTGCACAAGTACAACAAGCCCGTTCCCCGATATACCAGCTATCCCACCGCAGCAGCGTTTGAGATCGGAATTAGAGCAGGGGAGCTCAGCCGGCAACTTGCCCAACCAACCAGCGCCCCACTTTCGCTCTATGTGCATGTGCCCTTCTGCCGCCATGCCTGCTGGTATTGCGGCTGCAACCGGGTGACCACCCAACTCGGCTCCAAGGTGGTGGAGCCATACCTGGCCTCATTGGGGATCGAGCTTGAGCTCCTCAGGGCCGTCATGCCACAACGACGTCGGGTCGCCCAACTGCACTGGGGCGGTGGTACCCCCAACTACCTCAATCAGCAAGAATCCGCCCGGCTCTGGGGATTACTGGAGCAGCACTTCGAGCTCGATCCCAACCTCGATGCATCCATTGAAGTCAATCCAGAATTCCTCAGTCGTGATGACGTGCTGCATCTGCGGGGCCTGGGATTCAATCGCATCAGCTTTGGCATTCAGGACGCCAATCCAGAAGTGCAGAAGGCTGTGAATCGAATCGTGCCAGCGGAGCAGTTGCTCCGGGTGATGGGCTGGCTACGGGAAGCGGATTTCAACAGCGTGAATGTGGATCTGATCTGCGGCCTGCCACTCCAGACACCGGAGCGCTTCCGCCAGACCCTGGCACTGGTGCTGCAGTTGCGCCCTGATCGGATCTCCCTGTTCTCCTTTGCCTACCTGCCGGAGCAGTTGCCACTGCAACGCAAAATTGCCGCCAGCGATCTACCCAACCAGCGCGACCGCTTGATGATGCTCGAAGACGCCAAGCAGCTGCTCTGCAGTTCTGGCTACGAGGCTGTTGGCATGGATCACTACGCCCTGAGCGGCGACAGCCTGGCAGAGGCCGCCCGAGCTGGGCTGCTGCATCGCAACTTTCAGGGGTACACAACCGGTGGGGAGCTGGAGCTACTGGGGGTGGGGCCCACCGCCATCAGCCAATTCCCGCACCTATTCACCCAGAACGAACGGGACCTCAAGGCCTACACCCGGGCCCTCGAAGAGGGTCGCCTGCCCGTGGAGCGCGGTCTAGTGGTGAAGGATGCGGAGACCCTGGAGCGGCGCGAATTGATCCGTCAGGTGATGTGCGAATTCGCGGCAACCATCGACCTTGATCGCTTCAGTAGAGAGTGGCAAGAATTGCAGGAGCTGGCCAAAGATGGGTTAGTGAGACTGGAAACCAGCGGTCGGCTTGGCTTGCTCACAGTCACCACCTCGGGCCGCTGGCTGATCCGCAGCATCGCCGCGGTCTTTGACCCGCAACAGCAACAGCGCGCTTCTGGATCCCGCCTGGTTTAAGCCGTCACCAACCAGCGTCCAGCCGCCGCCAGCGCCAGGACCAGAGCCAATCCGCCCCAACGGCTCCAGCCGGCTGGCTGAAAACGGGGGATCAGCATGGCTGTGCCCCCCACTCCAACCAGCACGGCCGCGCTCTGGCAAAAAGCGATCACGTGAGTGTCGGCCCTCCAGTGGGGCAAATCCGGCCAGCCGAAGCTCACCGGCAACAACAGTCCCGCCTCCTGGAGCCCCAGCGGCAGGTGCCGGGCCACCAGCAAAGCCCAGAGCAATGGCAGCAGCAGGTAAAGGGTGCTGGTGGAGAGACCCAGCAGGCGGCGCAATGCCAGCCAGCCAAGGGACGGCAACGCCAGCGCCAGCAGGCCGATAGCAAGGCGCGCCAGCAATGGACCGGCCTGCAAACTCTCGGGCGCCAGCGGCAACCAGCCCAACAGCCGCTGCCAATGATGCAGGGTGACGCCGCCCGCCAGCACCAGGATCAGGCCCGCTTCTCCAGCGGGCAGATCCATCTCCCGCTGGAGATCGGCAGCCGGTGGCCTTAGGCGCAGCTGCACCGAACGATGGGGGCAGGCAGCGGCGCAGGTGAAGCAGAGGACGCAGTTGCGGTTGTCGGTGAGGTGGGCTGGATGGGTGCCAAGTGGACAGCCGGCGGTAGCCAGTCCCTCCCCCACCGCAGGCCCTCCTTTGAAGCAGCCGTAGCTGCTGCAGCTGCCACTGCAGGTGCCCGATTGGGCCCGCAATTCAGTCATGGCGAGCTTGGCGAAAAGGCCATTCATGCCACCGACTGGGCAGAGAAAACGGCACCAGAAACGCTTCTCGTAGAGCAGGGAGCCCAGCACCGCACCGGCGGTGATGCCCAGCAGCAGGCAACTGCTGAGCCAGGCGGTGTTCTCCAGATTTGCCAGCTCCTCCCAGAGAAGGATCCCAGCGAAGCCGGCAGCCAGCACGGGCGCGCCCCACTGGTCCAATTCACCCCGCGGCCAGGGCCTGGGCTGCCAACCCAACCGCCGGGCCAGCCCCTGGATGATCTCTCCCCAAACCATGAAGGGACACACCGCACACCAGAGTCGACCCACCAGGGGGTACGACAACAGAATCAGGGGCCACCACCAAGCCCAGAACAGGTTGAGAGCGCCGTTGTGGTCCCGAGACTGAGGCCCCAGCCACAGCCATAGGTTCACGGCCACAAACAACCAGCTCACCACCCCAAATTTGAGGACAGCCCAAAGCGAGGGCTGACGCAACAGCTGACGCAGGGGAGGGCGCCAACGCCAGAGATCGAATCTCAGCCGGTGCGGACGATTGGCTGTCCAGAACACATCCTCAGGCAGTAGCACCCCCTGGGGACTCTTTTTGTCACTGCCCTGGAGCCGCACCTGTTCCATGGCCCGAGCGATTAACCCATCCAGCTCGCGCAAGTTGTTGGGAAAGTCATAGTTCTGGAGTCGCCTCACCACCGCATCACTGACCTGCGGCAGGACTTCCCAACCGGAGCTACGGGCCTGCTGGCGCAGCCCATAGCGCAACCATTCGCCCAGGTCCTGGCGCCGCACCCGCAACGGCGGCACCCGAATCAGATCGCAGACCTGATCAAAAGCAGGCAGGGCGGCCTCGGCGGTGAAAAACACCCTGCCGCTGAACTGGCGCGGTCTGCTGCCCTCCCCCGGACTGCACCAATGCCCTGTGCGAGCCAGCTCCAGCAAGCTGAGCTGCAGTGACGACGGCACCTGGTCGAGCTTGTCGATCAGCAGCGCACCATTCCCGAGGCACTCCAGCAAAGACCCGTCGCCATCACTGCCTGACTGGCCGAACAGGTTGGCGCCATCAGCCCGCAGCGTGGACCCATCCAGGCGCACCAGCCACTGCCGGCGCGAGGCAGAGCCGAAGTGAATCAGGGCCGCGAGGTTGTCCTTCTCCAGCCCCGGCTCGCCGCTGATCAAAACGGCTCGCCCAGCGGGGTCAGCAGCAGCCTGGCGAATCTGCTCGCGCAGGCGCTGGGCATAGCGACTGCTGCCGACCACACCACGACGCACCCGACCCAGCAGGTACGGGGCCAGGGTCAACAGGTGATCGGATGAATCCTGTAGCACCAGCGTTACCGATGATGGCCCCTACACGCTCCCACGTCCGATGCGCCAAGGGCATGGTGTGAACGCAGACCGAAGCTCTGCTGCAGCAAGCGTCAGCTTTGAATGGCGGGACCAGCCGCTGCAGCTGCTTGGAGCCAAGGCGGCGTGGGACCCCCAGCGCCGGACCTTATTAGTGGCGGATTTGCATCTGGGCAAGGTGGAAACCTTCCAGGCCCATGGCATTCCCCTGCCCAGTGATGGCGACGGCGCGACCCTCAATGGGCTCCTGGAGTTGGCCCATCAGCTGGAGCCCCAGCAGGTGGTGGTGCTGGGAGACCTGATCCACAGCCGCCTGGGGCTCACCGGCGAACTTCGCGCCAAGCTGGCTGCCCTACCGGAGCTGCTCGGCTGCAAGCTGCGCCTGATCGGCGGCAACCATGAGCAGGGCAGCTGGATCGAGGGGCTGCCGCAGGAGCCTTCCCAAGCCCTGGGACCCTGGTGGCTGAGCCACATTCCAGAGCCCCGGGCGGGCATGCTCAACCTCTGCGGCCACCTGCATCCAGTGGCGGTGGTGGGCCGGGGTGCCGATCGGCTGCGGCTGCCCTGCTTCAGCTACTGCAAAACCAGTGAGCGCCTAGCCCTACCCGCCTACGGCCGCCTGACCGGAGGCCATCCCTGCTCCCCAGGGGAACGGATCTGGCTGGTGGCAGAGGGGGCCATCGTTGATTGGCCTCAGAGCTCAAGGCAGCTAGCCCGGCCCTGATCGGCTGATACTCCTGATTTAGCCCGCAGCCGCCAACGCCCGCACCACATCGCCGCGGGTGAGCACACCCACCGGGCGGCGCTCGCCATCCAGGACGAACAGGCGTTGGGTGCTGCGCTCATGCAGCAGGCCCGCGGCTGCCGGCAGGGGCAGCTCGGCGCTGCAGCTATGGGGGTGTTGGCCCATCACCTCGCCCACGGTGCTGCCCAGCACCTGATGCACCTCCTTGTCCCAGTTGAGCGGGTTGCGCAGGTAAATCACCGCATCGAGCAGCATCACGTAGGGGCCGGGCTGGAAGCCGCTTTCGCGCACCATCAGGTCTTGCTCGCTGAGCTCGCCCACCAAGGCGCCAATGCCATCCACCACCGGCAAACCGCTGATGTGGTGCTCGCTCATCAGCTTCACAGCATCCTGCAGGGGGGAATCGCTCGTGACGCTCAGCACCGGGGTGCTCATCACGGCGGACAAGGGCTGTTGCACCACGGGCAGGGATTCGAGTCATTCCATTCTGCTGCGGCAGCGACCGCCTGGGGTAAGCCCGGTTCAGGAGCGCAACCTGCTCACCGTCTCCATCCTTGGTCCTCCGGAGCCTGGAGCGGTGGCCCTGATTCGTTGTTCCAACCGATCTTGGAGGCCCTCAGCGGTTGTTGAACGGCGAGGGCTCTGCATTGATCAGCGCAGGGCGACGATCAGAACCGAGCCAAGCAGTAAGACGATCCCCAGGATGGACATCACCTTGCGATCGTCTTTGCGAATCTCCAGGACCTCTGCATCAGAGGGGGTATAGGTCGTTGTATACGACTTGATGGCACGGATCATAACCAAAAGGATCAGTGGATAAGCCAACAGATAAATTTTATCCATCAGCACCAAATAACCTAAATCCGGGATAGTATCTGAGTAGCTCTTTTGAAGAAAAATAGCTGCTAATAGTGATCCAAGCGGCAGGGCCAAGCGGGCATCAAGTGACTGGGGATAGACAAGCAATGCCACGAGAGCAGACAAAACGACAACCACCAGAGGAAGCATCAACTTCCACAGGAAAAAGCTGGCAGGCCGCTTTACAACCATATCAAACTGAGCCACTGAATAGTTTGAGGCCAATTCGATATCACCAAAATTTGAGCCATAGGAATGCTCAAGCGTCTCCGCCTTCCACCCTCCAAGCTTCCAGCCAGGGATTTGCAGTTTTTCACTAACCCCTTAAGAATCCCGATCTATAATATAGCTCAGCTCATTAAGGGCACCTCGAAAAATCGCAAGATCGCTTGATAGCGACCGAATTTGAATTATACTAAGGCTCCAAGATTACATGCTTTCCATGGGCCAGCGAGGTTTCTGGGACGAACAACAAAGAGTTGCAAAGCTCCAAGAGAAGAAGCCTGTTCTGACACGTCTTACTGAATCGATTCCTTGGGAATCATTCCGCCCTTTGCTTGATAAGGGCTATAGCCAAGAGCGCAAAAGCAATGCTGGCCGCAAACGGATAGATCCACTGATTCTTTTCAAGATGCTGGTGCTCCAGCAGCTATTCAATTTAAGCGATGAAGAGGTCGAATTCCAAGTAAATGACCGTCGTTCCTTCGAGAAGTTTGTTGGCCTTGGAGTGATGAATGACATACCAGATGCAACTACAGTGGCTTTCTTCAGAGAGCGCCTACGCAAGGCTGGGCCGGTGGCCGCGGCGGTTGCTGCATCAATCCTGGGGGCCGCGGTTCGAAGGCCAGCGGCACCGACAGGCTCAGGGAGCAGACCATGTTCAGCCAGAGCACCTGCAGGGCTGTCACGGGCAGCTCAAGCCCGAAAACCGCCCCCAGCAGGATGGTCATCGAGGCGCTGCCATTCACCGGCAGCACGAAGGCGAGAGCCTTGCGCAGGTTCAGGTACACGGCCCGCCCCTCCTCCACGGCGGCTTCGATCGAGGCGAAGTTGTCGTCGGTGAGCAGCATGTCGGCGGCTTCGCGGGCCACTTCCGTGCCCCCCTGGCCCATGGCGATGCCGATGTCGGCCTGTTTCAGGGCTGGGGCGTCGTTGACGCCGTCGCCGGTCATGGCCACTACCGCCCCATCAGCTTGCAGGGCTTTCACCAGCGACAGCTTTTGAGCCGGTGCCACCCGGGCGAAGACGTCGTGGTGGCGCGCGCAATCCACCAGGGCGTCGTCGGCCAGGGCAGCCAGGCTGCGGCCATCGATGGCTCTCACCGTCTCCCCCTGGCCCAGGCCGAGTTGCAGGGCAATCGAGCGGGCGGTTTCGAGGTGGTCGCCGGTGATCATCTTGACGGTGATGCCCGCGGCCTGGCAGGCGGCCACGGCTTCGATGGCCTCGGGACGCGGCGGATCGAGCATCCCCTGCAGGCCGAGAAAATCCAGCCCCTCCTCCAGCAGGCGTGGGTGCAGCTGGTGTTGGTTGGAGTCCGTGCTGCCGATGGCGAAGGCCAGCACCCGTTGGCCCCGCTTGGCCATGGCGGCCACCGCTGCGGTGATCGAGCTCCCGTCGAGGGGTTCGGGCTGGCCGGCGGCGCTGAGCTGGCGACTGCAGCGGGCGAGCACCGCTTCGACCGATCCCTTCATCAGCAGCCGAT
This sequence comes from Cyanobium sp. Alchichica 3B3-8F6, assembly GCF_024346435.1. NCBI lineage: Bacteria > Bacillati > Cyanobacteriota > Cyanophyceae > Synechococcales > Prochlorococcaceae > Cyanobium > Cyanobium sp. Alchichica 3B3-8F6. Next base: position 17,988 of record NZ_JAGQCZ010000019.1, read on the forward strand.
GGCTGCCATGCAGCGTGGCCATGTATTGCTGTTCCGATTCGAAGGGAATCGGCATCCCGGCGTGGGTGGGCATCGAGGGCCTCCTGGCGATCCAGGCCCACGTTCTGGGCAGCCTGCAGCAGGGCGGTTTCTGTGGGATCCCCTACCAGGCCCTCCCGTTGGCTCGGCCGGGCGTCGTTGCACAGCAGGCCTGCCAGCAGGGTTTCGCGCAGGGCCACATTGCTGGCCAGGGGATCGGTGCTGGCTAGTGAATCGGTTTCGTCACCCTCGTCTGGGCTTCCATTGCCCGGCCACAGCGCTTCGAGGGATACCAGTGCGCCGCCGGCATAGATCTCCTGCACCGTCATCCGGTTCTGGGTGAGGGTGCCGGTTTTGTCGGAGCAGATCACTGTGGTGCTGCCGAGAGCTTCCACCGCCGGCAGTTTGCGGATAATCGCGTTGCGGCGGGCCATGCGATTCACGCCGATGGCCAGGGTGATCGTCACGATCGCCGGTAGCTCTTCCGGAATCGCTCCCACCGCCAGGGCCACCGCCCCGTCAAACATTTCGGCCGCGTCGCGACCGCGCAGCAGCCCCACCAGGAAGGTGAGGCCAGCCAGCACCAGCACCAGCTTCAGCAGGGTGTGGCTGAACCGGCGGAACTTGCGCGTCAGCGGCGTGCTGAGGTTCACCTGCTGCTGCATCGAGCTGGAGATCTGCCCCACCTCGGTGGCTGCTCCGGTGGCCACCACCAGGCCCTGGCCCTGCCCGCTGGTGACGAAGCTGCCCGCATAGACCATGCCCAGGCGTTCAGCCAGCGCGGCGTCCCGCTCCACCGTCGTGGTGTCCTTGGCCGCAGGCCGCGATTCACCCGTGAGGCTGGATTCGTCAACCTTGAGGTTGCGCGTCTGGAGCAGGCGCAGGTCTGCCGGCACCTTGTTGCCCGCCTCCAGGCTCACCAGGTCGCCCGGCACCAGTTGTTCGGACGGCAGGCGCTGGCGCTGGCCGTCGCGGATCACCTCCACTTCGGTGCGCACCGAGCGGGCCAGGGCGGCAATCGCCGTTTCGGCTTTGCTTTCCTGCACGTAGCCGATCAAGGCGTTGATCAAGGTGACGCTCCAGATCGCCAGCGCTTCGCCGGGTTCGTGCAGCAGCGCCTTGATCGCCCCCACCACCAACAACGTGTAGAGCAGGGGATCGTGGAATTGCCCCAGAAATCGCCGCCAGGCTGGGGTGCCGCCTCCCTCGCTGAAGGCGTTGGTTCCCCACAGTTTCCGGCGTTGCTCCGCTTCCGCGTGACTCAGGCCCCGGTCCAGGGGGGAGGCCAGGGCGGCGGCGACCTGGTCTCCCTGGAGGCTGTGGGCATCAACGGGCAGCTGGAGCATGGGCGCGCCTGGGGGGCGTCAGCCTTCGGGGAACAGCAGGCTGGCGAGTTCGTCGGCATCCACGTCATAGACGCGGGCGAGGCTGGTTTCGATGGCGCTGGTCACTTCGCCCGGCAGGAAGCGCATGGCGTTGAGGGCGTCGTCGGCGATCTCGTCGGTGAGCAGCTTCTCGTCGCCGCCCAGCTTCTCGTCGTTGATCACCGCCATCACCCAGCTCTGGTAGGCGTACACGAGATCGCCGAACTCCAGATCGGGGTCGTTGAAGTCGAGGGCCATGGATGCGGTTTGCACATGCTTGTGCAGTCTGCCCGCCGCTGAGCAGGATGGCAGGCATGAAGGCCACCAACCTGCAGGCAACGCTGTTCGATTTCGCCATCGGTGAGCTGGTGCGGCAGCACCGCGAGAGCTTCCAGCCGCTCTGGAGCACGGAGAGCTGGGCCAAGCTGATGATCTGGCTGTCGCTCAACTGCGGTTGCAGCGGCGACCGCGAGGGCCTGGAGGCCTTTGCGGCCGCCCTGGGCCCGGTGGTGACCACTCGGATGCGGCGCCTGTTCTTTGAGCGAGCTCTGGAGGATCTGGATCTTCAGGTGATGGCCGACCCTGCCGAGCAGCAGGTGCTGGTGATGCCCCTGGGCCCGCCTGGCCCATTGGATGCCGCTCGGGTGGTCCAGGTCCTGGAGCGGGTGGGTCTGCTGCCCGGGCTCGTGGCTGGGCCGGAGCGCTGGCAGGCGTTGGATGCCGTGGTGGCCATTCCCTGGCTCGCCCTCCCGCAGGAGTCCCCCTGATGGACCTGATCGCGCCCTACCGGAACGCCGGTTTCGAAGCCCTCGCCGATGGGGTGATGGCCTTCTTCGAGCGCCGGCCCGATCTGCAGCGCCCCGGTGTGGCCTTTGGCCCGGAGGGCGCGGCCGGGGCCGGAGCAAGCGCTGAGCCGGCCAAGATCTCCACCGACATCAGCCTGGTGGCGATCGACCGCAGCGATCCCGAAGCCTTTGCCCTGGCCGAGGTGATCCTGCGCGGGGTGAATGCGGCCCTGGGCCAGTACCTCAAGGAGCGCCCCCTGTTTCGCGACTGCTGTCCGGAGCAGCAGTTGTTTGTGAATCCGATTTTCAACCTGCAACACTATGCACCGGGGGAGGGCTTCAAGCGCTGGCACTGCGATTGGACCATCAGCGACGAGGCCACTGAACCAGTGCACCGTGTGCTGGCCTGGATTCTCTATTGCAATTCCGTGCCCGAGGCTGGTACGGAGTTCCATTGGCAGGAGCACCATGAGGAGGCCGAGCGGGGCAAGTTGGTGATCTTCCCGGCCGGCCCGTCCCACATTCACCGCGGCCGCGTCAGCCAGGAGCACACCAAAACCATCGTCACCGGTTGGATCAACTCGGGGAGCCGGGAGGACTACCTGCGTCGGCTGGCCAGGAGCTAGTGGTTGTCGACGTTGGGCCGGTGCTGCTCGGGCGGCCACACCATCGAATACTCCACCTGCTGGGGGAAGGGGATTTCGATGCCCTGCTGTTTGAAGGCACGCCATATCTCCAGGTTCACGGCGCTGGAGATCACGGGGGCCTCGATCGGGTTGGCGATCCAGAAGCGCAGCCCGTAGTTGATCGCAAAGTCGCCATAGCTGAGCAACAGGCCCTTCGGCGCCGGCTCCGCCAGCACAGTGTCCACCCCTAGGGCCGTGGCCTCCAGCAGGGCGATCACCTGATGGGGGTCGTGGTGGTAGGCGGCGCCCACATCCACCTGGCAGCGGCGCATGCGGTCGCTGGCGGTGTAGCTAGTGGTCGCCTCCGTGAAGAAGGTCTGGTTGGGAATCAGCAGTTCGGCGTTGTCGCGGTCGCGCCAGAGCAGGGTGGCCCGCAGACCCAGTTTGCGCACTTCGCAGTGGTCGTCATCGAGCAGAAGCACCTCTCCGGGGCGCACCGAGCCCTCAAACAGCAGCCACAGGCCGCTCACGAAGTTGGAGAACACCTCCTTGATGCCGAAGCCAAGGCCCACCGACAGGCCGCCGGCCACGGCGATCAGGGCGGTGGTGTTGAGGCCCAGGTGCATCCCCACGCCCACCAGCCCCAATCCCACAACGGTGTAACGCAGCATCAACTCCATGGCTTTACGGCTGCCATCGCTCAAGCCCACTGCTCGCTGCGCCAGCCAGGCCACGCCCGCCGCCGGTGGCCCCGAGCCCACCAGCACCAGGTAGGTGATCAGCCCGGCATTGAACAGCTTGCCCGCATCGACGGGCACCCCCAGCACGCTGCCCAGGGGGGCTACGGCCAGATCCCTGATGCTGTCGAGGCTGCTGATCAGCATCAGGGCCGCCAGCAGCAGATAGGCGGGCCGCAGCAGGCGGTTATCCAATTGCCGCGCCGTTTCCGTGCCGAGGCGGCGTTGCAGCAGGGGCTGCAGCAGGTTGAGAGCGTACCAGCCCAGCCAGAGCATGCCCAGCTGGCCGCTGAGTCCGTAGGGCAGCCCCAGCAGGGCCAGCAGCAGGCAGCTGGCCGCCAGCACCACAAGGGCCAGGGGGGTGTAGGCCCGCGGCCGCAGCTGGCGTAGCCAGTTTCGGTGGGCTGCAAAGCGCCGCAACACCATTAGCCCGATCACCACAGCCAGTTGCAGCAGCACGGCGGGCCGCTCCAGATAGCCCAGCCAGCCCAGCACCTCCAGCAACAGCTCCCTCATGGCCGGTTCCGCAGGATCGCCACCAGGCTCTGGCCTGCCTTGCTGGGCGGCACCTCCCCAAACACCAACGTGGTGAGCAGGGTCTGGATCTTGTCTAACCGGGGATCGTTGCTGTGAATGAGTTCCCCCAGGGTGTTGGTCTGGCTGCCCTGTTCGGTCGAAGTCACCATGGCGCGAAGCGTCGCCGAGCTGCTCACCGGCACCCTCACGAAGCGGTTGGCTGGCAGCACCACCTGGGAGCCCAGGGTGAGATTCCTCTGGCTCAGGGGGTTCACGCTGAAGCGGCTGAAGGCCAGGGCCCGCTCGCGGCTGCTGCGGCTGGCGTTGGTGCCGAGGGCCAACACCCGCAGCTTGTTGATTGGACTCGCATTACCCCCCTCGCCCCCCGGCAGGGGCGCCACCCCGAGCCCATCCCCCAGGGTTTTGCGCAGCCGGGGTATGGCCGAGCTGCGACAGGGGAACCAGTCGAGCCGGCCCGCCTGGAATTCCGCCTCTGCCGAGGAGTGACTGGCGTAAAAGGTCACCCGCAGTTGGTTGTTGGCGTTTTGCAGCCAGGTGAGCCAGCGCTCGATCGCCTGCTGCTGGGCCCCGCTGGGTTGCCTACCGGCAGCGGCTGTATCGATGGCGTCGATCGCACCAAGGCTGCCGACTGTCCAGAAGAGGTTGTAGGCCTCCATCGAGAGGCCCACGGGATGGCCCTTGGCACTGGTGTCGAGCAGCTGCTGCAGGGTGGTTGGAGCGGCGTCAAGTCGCCTGCGGTTGAAGCAGGCCAGCTGGGTCTGCACCAGCAATGGCAGCCCGGCCAGTTCTCCGGAGGAGTTGCGCAGCCGATCGAGCACCTGGGGATCGAACGGGTTGAGATCCACTTCAGTTCGCGGGAAGGGCGCGATCACACCTGCATCCAACAGCTGCACGGCCATGTCCCCGTTGATCAGCAGCAGATCGGGGCCCAGCCCGGCCCGGTTGCGGCGTTGGATCGCCCAGGCCAGTTGCTGTTCGGGGTAAAGGCTGACCTGAAATCGGGTGTTGGGGTAAAGCTGCCTGTAGCCAGCTTCTAAGTAACCCAGCCGCTGCCGGGTGTCGGCGAGCAGGTTGGCGTCGATTGTTTCATCGGAGTTCACCTCCACCCCGAGGTAAAGCACGTTGGGCAGCCCATCGCCGGCGCGGCAACCCAGCAGCAGTAGTGAGGCCAGCACAGGTAGGCAGCGCCATGCCACGCGTCGTGTCGCCTGTGAAAGGGCCGGGGGATGCGGCATGGCCTTGTTCTGCGGGCTCATCATCCCTGGCCTCGGCCCGTTTTGCGACCATGGCCCGAGTGCCCGTGCCTGCCGCCGTGACCGAGCTGTCTGCCCCAGCCCCAGAAGCGGCCCTGCCCAAGACCGTCGCAGCCGAAGGGCTGCCCAAGACCTACGACCCGGCCGGCACCGAGAGCCGTTGGCAGCAGGCCTGGGAGCAGAGCGGTGCCTTTCACCCCGATCCGGCGGCGCCGGGCGAGCCATTTTCTGTCGTGATCCCGCCGCCGAACGTGACCGGCAGCCTGCACATGGGCCATGCCTTCAACACGGCCCTGATCGACACGATCGTGCGCTTCCAGCGCCTGCGTGGCAAAAACGTGCTCTGCCTGCCCGGCACCGACCATGCCTCGATCGCCGTGCAGACGATCCTCGAGAAGCAGCTCAAGGCGGAGGGCAAACGCAAGGAAGACCTGGGCCGCGAGGCCTTCCTAAAGCAGGCCTGGGAGTGGAAGGCCCAGAGCGGCGGCACGATCGTGGGCCAGCTTCGGCGCCTGGGTTACTCGGTGGACTGGCAGCGGGAGCGCTTCACCCTCGATGCCGGTTGCAGCGCCGCGGTGATCGAGGCGTTCAACCGCCTGCATGAGCAGGGGCTGATCTACCGGGGCGAATACCTGGTGAACTGGTGCCCCGCCTCGGGCTCGGCGGTGAGCGACCTGGAGGTGGAGATGAAGGAGGTGGACGGCCACCTCTGGCACTTCCGTTACCCCCTTAGCAGCGGCGGGGGCTTCCTGGAGGTGGCCACCACCCGGCCCGAAACCCTGCTGGGCGATACGGCGGTGGCGGTGAACCCCAAGGATTTGCGCTACGCCGAGCTGGTGGGCCAGACCCTCACCTTGCCGCTGGTGGGGCGTGAGATCCCGATCGTGGCCGACGACCACGTGGATGCGGAGTTCGGAACGGGGTGCGTGAAGGTGACCCCCGCCCACGATCCCAACGACTTCGCCATCGGCCAGCGCCACGACCTGCCCCTGATCACGGTGATTGCCATGGACGGCTCGATGAACGAAGCCGCCGGCCGCTTCGCCGGGCTGGATCGCTTTGAGGCTCGCCAGGCGGTGGTGGCCGCCATGGAGGAGCAGGGCTTTCTGGTGAAGGTGGAGCCCTACCGCCACAGCGTGCCCTTCTCCGACCGCGGCAAGGTGCCGGTGGAGCCGCTGCTCTCCACCCAGTGGTTTGTGCGCACCGAGCCCCTGGCCGCCTGCTGCCGCGAAGCCCTGGAGAACGCGGACCCCCGCTTCGTGCCGGAGCGCTGGAGCAAGGTGTACCGCGACTGGCTCACCGACATCCGCGACTGGTGCATCTCCCGTCAGCTGTGGTGGGGCCACCGCATCCCGGCCTGGTTTGTGGTGAGCGAAACCGGCGGCGAAATCACCGACAGCACCCCCTACGTGGTGGCCCGCGATGAGTCAGAAGCCCGCGCCAAGGCGGAGGCCCAGTTCGCTGGGGGTGTCCACGCCCATCCGGTGGTGCTGGAGCAGGACCCCGACGCCCTCGACACCTGGTTTTCCAGCGGTCTCTGGCCCTTCTCCACCCTCGGCTGGCCCGATGCCGATGCCGCCGATCTGGAGCGCTGGTATCCCACCAGCGTGCTGGTGACGGGCTTCGACATCATCTTTTTCTGGGTGGCCCGGATGACGATGATGGCCGGCGCCTTTACGGGTCGGATGCCCTTTTGGGATGTGTACATCCACGGCCTGGTGCGGGATGAGCAGAACCGCAAGATGAGCAAATCGGCGGGCAACGGCATCGACCCGCTGCTGCTGATCGATCGCTACGGCGCCGATGCGCTGCGCTTCGCCCTGGTGCGGGAGGTGGCCGGTGCCGGCCAGGACATCCGCCTCGACTACGACCGCAAATCCGACACCTCCGCCACCGTGGAGGCCTCGCGCAACTTCGCCAACAAGCTCTGGAACGCCACCCGTTTCGCCCTGATGAACCTGGGCGGCGAGACGCCCGCTTCGCTGGGCGACCCGGATCCCGCCTCCCTGCAACTGGCCGACCGCTGGATCCTCTCGCGCCTGGCCCGCGTCAACCGTGAAACCGCCGAGCGCTACGAGGGCTACGGCCTGGGCGAGGCCGCCAAGGGCCTCTATGAGTTCGCCTGGAACGAGGTGTGCGACTGGTACTTGGAGCTGATCAAGCGGCGGCTGCAGGTGCCGGCTGATCTCGAGGGGGCTGCCCGTGAGGCGGCCCTGGCCGATCAGCGCACCGCTCGGCAGGTGTTGGCCAAGGTGTTGAACGCGCTGCTGGTGATGCTGCATCCCTTGATGCCGCACCTCAGCGAGGAGCTCTGGCATGGCCTCACCGGTGAGAGCGAGGCCACCTTCCTGGCCCTCCAACCCTGGCCGACGTTGGATGCCGCTTCGCTCAACGACCAGCTGGAGACGAGCTTCGCCGAGCTGATCGAGGCGATTCGGGTGGTGCGCAACCTGCGGGCCGTGGCGGGCCTCAAGCCGGCTCAGCCGGCGCCGGTGCAGTTCGTCACCGGCCGCGGCGCGCTGGCCCAGCTGTTGCAGGAGGCCACGGCCGACATCACCGCCTTGACCCGCGCCGAGAGCGTGGCTGTGCTCGATCCCGCCACCGCCGAGGCTGCCCGCGGGGGCGCTGCCGGTCAGCGGACCCTGGCCGGGGTGTGTGGCGAGCTCCAGGTGCTGCTGCCGATCGAGGGCTTGGTGGATCTCGACGCCCTCAAGGGCAGGCTCGACAAAGACCTGGCCAAAGCTGAAAAGGAGATCGCCGGCCTGGCGGGTCGCCTGGCCAATCCCAACTTCGCCGGCAAGGCGCCGCCGGAGGTGGTGGTGGAGTGCAAGGCCAACCTGGCCGAAGCCCAGGCCCAGGCGGAACTGGCCCGCAAGCGCCTGGCGGAGCTGGGCTGAACGCTTAGGATGTATGCGTACATCCAGCTCAGCTTCCTTGGGTTCCGCCATGGCCACCACCCGGCTGTTCCGTAATGGTCACTCCCAGGCCGTGCGTATCCCTGCAGAGCTGGCCTATGGGCGCAGTGATCTGGAGCTGGAGATCGAGAGGGTGGGAGACGAGTTGAGGATCCGGCCAGCCGGGCGTCCCATTCGCGGCGCCTTGGCCGCTCTCTCCCGGTTTTCAGCCGATTTCATGGCCGATGGCCGCGGCGATCAGGAGCAGGCCGATCGGGAGGCCCTGTGACCATTCGGCCCCTCTATCTGCTCGACACCAACATTTGTATCTATCTGATGAAGGATCAGCCGCCACAGGTGTCTGATCGCTTCGCTGCCTGCCGGGTGGGGGAGGTGGTGATCTCGGCCATTACGGCAGCGGAGCTGGAGTTCGGCGTGGTGGCCTCCGGCGCGGAGGCGGATCGCAACCGCCAGGCCCTGGAACAGTTTCTGCTGGAGGTGCCGGTGCTGCCCTTCGATCGCCAGGCGGCCCGCGCCTACGGCCCTGTGCGCTGGGCGACGCGGCTACGCCGCCGCGATGCTCTCGACAAGCTGATCGCCGCCCATGCGCTTGCGCTGGAGGTGGTGCTGGTCACCAACAATCCCTCGGATTTCCAGGGCTACCCGGATCTGGCGATTGAAAACTGGGTGGACAGCTGATCAACCACATCCAGCAGCCACCAGAGCTACACGTGGGTATCGAGGAGCACCCTCACTGCAGGGCTGAGAAGACCTGAGCATCCAGCACCGAGTTCCCTCGTTCAGCTCGAACCAACCTGAGCCACGCAGGCCTATCAAGGGGGGTGATCCGCTGGCGGCACGCCGATGCGGCTGATTTGCACCTCTTCTCCCCCGGCTTCCACTTGCCGGATCAGCTCCAGACAGTGGGCGCGGAACTGGGTGACCGAAACGTCCATCAAATCAGCTTGATGGCCTTTTTGTGCCGTCACCAAGCGGTCGGCCTTGCACCAGCATGGGGGCGTGTTGCCTGACGCATCGCGCTGACCCCAGACCTCCTTCCGCCGGCGTGGCTGCCACAGCTGCTTGAGGCGTTGCGCTCCCCCTGGGGGGCGGCGGCCTTCGTGCCGCTTTATGCCCTCTGGGTCACCCTTCTGCTTCCCGGGGTGTGGGCCTCGATGCTGGCCGGAGCCCTGTACGGACCCTGGTGGGGCAGCCTGATTGTGTTTGTGGGGGCTTGCCTCGGGGCGGAGGCGGCCTTCCTGCTCGGCCGCACCTGGCTGCGTGGCTGGGCCCGGCAGCGGCTGAGCGCTGTGCCCAAGCTTTTGGCGATCGAGCAGGCGGTGAGTCGGGAGGGCTTGAAGCTGGTGCTGCTCACCCGGCTCTCGCCTGTATTTCCCTTTTCCCTGCTCAACCTCGCCTACGGCCTCAGCGACGTGAGCCTGCGCGACTACTCGATTGGTCTGATCGGCATCGTGCCCGGCACGATTCTGTTCTGCGGCCTGGGGGCCCTGGCCGGCGATGTGGCCCGCTTTGGCGAGGTGCTCTCCGGCCAGGCTGATCCCGGCACCTGGGCCCTGCGGATTGTGGGGCTGCTGGCCACCGTGGTGGTGGTGTGGCTGGTGGGCCGGGCGGCTCAACGGGCGCTTCAGGAGCCCGGAGATTCGGGCTGATCTGCGCTCTCTGCCTGGTCCGGATCGGGCAGGTTCCAGTCGCGCAGGGCGGCGATCAGCACAAACCAGGCCAGCCTTAGCTTTGCCGGCAGCCCGGAGCGGTTCGCCAGCTCGGCATATTGGGCCCGGCCGCAGGGCGCCTTGATCCAGCGATGGATCGACGGCCGTTCAGCGCCAGGCTCTGGGGTGGGCAGGGTCATGGCCGAAGCAGCGCCGGGGATCTGAGTCTGGCCACCCTGCCTAGGTTGCGAGGGTTGCTGCGCCGCTGCAAGCCAAACCATGCTGGACGCCTCGCCTCATGCGCAGACCGCCGCTGCCGTGCTGCAGCAGCTCGGCAGTGACCCCGCTGAGGGCCTTGCTGCCGCCGAGGTGGCGCGGCGCTGTGAGCGCTATGGCCGCAACGAACTGGCCGAGCCGCCGACCCAGCCGGGATGGCTGAAGCTGCTGCTTCAGTTTCACCAGCCCCTGCTCTACATCCTGTTGGTGGCGGGTCTGATCAAGGCTCTGCTGGGCTCCTGGACCAACGCCCTGGTGATCTGGGCCGTCACGCTGATCAACGCCGTGATCGGCTACATCCAGGAGGCTCGGGCTGAGGGGGCGATTGCGGCCCTGGCCCGCTCGGTGAGCACGGAGACCACCGTGTTGCGCGACGGCCAGACCCTGCGCATCCCCTCCCGTGATCTGGTGCCGGGCGATGTGGTGCAGTTGGCCGCGGGCGACAAGGTGCCGGCGGACCTGCGGTTGGTGGAGGTGCGGGATCTGCAGGTCGATGAGTCGGGGCTCACGGGGGAATCGCTGCCGGTGCTGAAGGACCTGGCCCCCCTCCTATCCGATACGCCCCTGGCCGACCGTCGCTGCATGGTCCACGCCGGCAGCTTCGTGACCTCCGGTCAGGGGTTTGGGGTGGTGGTGGCCACCGGTGATGCCACCGAGATGGGGGCCATCTCCCAGTCGTTGCAGCAGCGCAGCAGCTTGAGCACGCCGCTCACGCGCCGTTTTGCCCGCTTCAGTCGGGTGCTCCTTTATTTCATCCTGGCGGTGGCGGCTCTCACCCTGGCGATCGGCCTGGGCCGCGGCCAGCCCTTTGCCGAGGTGTTTGAGGCGGCGGTGGCTCTGGCGGTGAGTGCGATCCCCGAGGGCCTGCCGGCGGTGGTCACGATCACCCTGGCGATCGGCGTGAACCGGATGGCGGCCCGCCACGCCATCATCCGCAAGCTGCCGGCGGTGGAGGCCCTGGGCAGTGCCACGGTGATCTGCTCCGACAAGACCGGCACCCTCACCGAAAACCAGATGACGGTGCAGGTGGTGGAGGCCGGCGGCGTCAGCTATCGCGTCACCGGAGGCGGCTACAGCCCCCATGGCGACCTGCTCGATGCCAGTGGTGCGGTGGTGGATCCCCTGCCCGACCCCCTGGATCAGCTGCTGCGCTGCGGCGTGCTCTGCAATGACGCCCGCCTGATGCAGGAGCACGGCAACTGGAGTTGCCAGGGGGATCCCACCGAGGGGGCCCTGTTGGCGGCGGCGGAGAAGGCTGGCCTCACCCGGGCAGGGCTAGAGGGTCACTGGCCGCGGCTGGACGTGCTTCCGTTCGCCTCCGACCACCAGTACATGGCCACCCTCCATGACGGGGACGACAGCGAGCGGCTGCTGCAGGTGAAGGGCTCGCTCGAGGCCCTGCTGCCCCGCTGTGCCGGCATGCTCGCCGCCGATGGTGCGGTTGTGCCCGTCACGGTCGCGGCGATCCAGGAGCGGGTGGATGCACTGGCCGGCAAGGGACTTCGCCTGATCGCCTTCGCAGCCAAGCGCCTGCCCCACCACCGTCACGACCTCAGCCACGAGGATGTGGAGAGCGGTCTGGTGTTCCTCGGCCTGCAGGGCATGCTCGACCCGCCGCGGCCGGAGGCAATCGCGGCGGTGGCGGCCTGCCAGCGGGCCGGCATCTCGGTGCGGATGATCACCGGCGACCACGCCGCCACTGCGGCTGCCATTGCCGCCCGCATGGGCTTGGGCGGTTCGGAACCGGCCAGCCAAGCCAGCGAGGCCGAACCTCTGCGGGCCTACACCGGCCGTGACCTGGCGGCGATGGATTCGGCCCAGCTGGCCGCCGCCGCCGCCGCTGGCCAGGTGTTTGCCCGGGTGGCCCCGGCTCAGAAGCTGGAGCTGGTGAAGGCGCTGCAGGCCCAGGGGGAGGTGGTGGCCATGACCGGAGATGGCGTCAACGACGCCCCGGCGCTCAAGCAGGCCGACATCGGCATCGCCATGGGTCAGGGCGGCACGGAGGTGGCCCGGGAGGCGTCCGACATGCTGCTCACCGACGACAACTTCGCCTCGATTGAGGCGGCGGTGGAGGAGGGGCGCACGGTGTATCGCAACCTGCGCAAGGCGATCGCCTTCCTGCTGCCGGTGAACGGCGGTGAGTCGATGACGATCCTGATCAGCGCCCTGCTGGCCCGCGATTTGCCGATCCTGGCCCTGCAGGTGCTGTGGCTCAACATGATCAACTCGATCACGATGACCGTGCCCCTGGCCTTTGAGCCCAAGGCGCCCGACACGATGATCCGGCCGCCGCGGGATCCCCATGAACCGCTGATCACGCCCCGGCTGCTGCGGCGCATCCTGGTGGTGTCCGCCTTCAACTGGGTGCTGATCTTCGGGGTGTTCGAGTGGGTGCGGATCGGCGGTGGCAGCCTGCAGCTGGCCCGCACGGCGGCGATTCAGGCGCTGGTGGCCGCCCGGATCATCTACCTGCTCAGCATCAGCCAGCTGGGCCGCAGCCTGGCCGCGGGGCTGCTGGGCCAGGCCGGGTCGGTGGCCCGGGGCCCCCAGCTGCTGCTGGGGATCGGCCTGGCCGTGCTGCTGCAGGTGGTGTTCAGCCAGTGGCGGCCGATGAACAGCCTGTTCCAGACGGCGCCGATCGGGCTCACCGAGCTGGGGGCGTGTGGCTTGGCGATGGTGGCGATTCTGCCGGTGGCCTGGCTGGCCAACCGGCTCGATCCCAGCGCCTAATCGAGGGGGTCAGGCAGCCAGCAGCGCCTTGAGCCCCGCCTCATCCAGCACCGCCACCCCGAGGCTCTCGGCCTTGCTGAGCTTGCTGCCGGCTTCGGCGCCGGCCACCACGTAGCTGGTTTTCTTGCTCACCGAGCTGCTCACCTTGCCGCCGGCGGCCTCGATCAGGGCCTGGGCCTGGCTGCGGCTCATCGACGGCAGGGTGCCGGTGAGCACAAAGGTCTGGCCCTGCAGCGCCGCGCCGCCGCTGTCGTGGGCCCGCGCGGCGGCCTCCGCCAGTTCGGGTTCGGTGGCCGCCAGGGAGAAGCCCAGTGCCTCCAGCTGCTCCAGCAGCCGCTGGTTGGCGGCGGTGGCGAACCACTGCTGCAGGCTCTCGGCGATCTGTTCACCGATGCCGAACACGGCGGTGATCGCCTCAGGCGTGTTGGCAGCGGCGGTAGTGAGATCAGCAGCACTGGGGAAGGCCTGGGCCAGGGCCTTGGCGTTCACCTCGCCCACGTGGTGGATGCCGAGGCCGTAGAGCTGGCGGTGCCAGGGCTGTTGTTTTGAGGTGGCCAGGGCGGCCACCAGGTTCTCGGCGCTTTTCCCCCCCATGCGCTCGAGGCTGGCTAGCAGCGCTGCATCGAGGCGGTAGAGGTCGGCGATCGAGTGCACCAGGCCCCGATCCACCAGCTGTTCGATCAGCTTGCTGCCGGCGCCATCCACATCCAGGGCCGCCTTGCTCACCCAGTGGCGCAGGGCGCCGCGCAGGATCGCCGGGCAGCTGCTGTTCACGCAGCGGGTGGCCGCTTCCCCCTCCTCGCGCACCAGCTCTGCGCCGCATTCGGGGCAGACGTGAGGCAGCTCCAGCAGGGTCGCGCCGGCGGGCCGCAGCTCCGGCAGCACCCGCACCACCTCGGGGATGATCTCGCCGGCCTTGCGCACCACGATCGTGTCGCCGGCGTGCAAATCCAGCTCCGCCAGCCGATCGGCGTTGTGCAACGTGGCCCGGCTCACCGTGGTGCCGGCCAGGGGCACCGGCTCGAATTCGGCCACGGGCGTCACCACCCCGGTGCGGCCCACCTGGCAGCCCAGCCGTAGCAAACGGCTCGGGGCCTCCTCGGCGGCGTATTTCAGGGCGATCGCCCAGCGCGGAGCCTTCTGGGTGAAGCCCGCGTCGGCCTGCAGGCGCAGGTCGTTGAGCTTCACCACCACGCCGTCGGTGGCGTAGGGCAGGGCCTTGCGGCCCTCATCCCATTGGGCGAAAAACCCCTCCACCGCCGCTAGATCCGGCAGCAGCGCCGCGTTGGGGTTCACCTTGAAGCCGGCGGCCTGGAGCCATTGCAGCGCCTCCCACTGGCTGGTGGGTCGCGGCGGATCGCCCCCGTTCGCGCCGTCCGCTCCGGGCTGCCAGTCGTCGGGCAGGTGCAGGGTGTAAGCGAAGAAATCCAGCCGCCGGGCGGCCACCACCCACGGATCGAGCTGGCGCAGGGTGCCGGCGCAGGCGTTGCGGGGGTTGGCGAACAGGGCTTCGCCGCGTTGGCCCCGCTCGGCGTTGATCGCCGCGAAGGTGCCATCGGGAATCAGGGCCTCGCCGCGCACCTCCACCCAGGCCGGCGGGTGCTCCAGCTGCAGCCGCAGCGGCACGCTCTGGATCGTGCGCACGTTGGCGGTGATCTCCTCGCCCCGCTCGCCATCGCCGCGGGTGGCGGCCCGCACCAGCAGGCCCTGCGCGTAGCTCAGCGCCAGGGCGTTGCCGTCGATCTTCAGCTCGCCCACCATCGCCAGTTGGGGCAGGGGCATTCCAGGCTCGGGCGTGCGGTCGAGCACCTTGAGCAGGCGGCCATACCAGGCCTCCAGCTCCTCGAGCGAAAAGGCGTTGTCGAGGCTGAGCAGGCCGATGCGGTGCTCCACGCTGCTGAAGCCCTCGGCCGGGGCACCGCCCACCCGCTGGGTGGGGCTGTCGGGGCTGACCAGCTCCGGCTGAGCGGCCTCGAGCTCCTGCAGCTCCCGGTAGAGCCGGTCGTAGACGGGATCCTCCAGGTCGGGGGCATCCAGCACGTAGTAGGCGTGGGCGGCACGCTGGAGCAGCTGGCGCAGCTCCTCCGCGCGGGCCTGATCTGACGTCACAGCGAGGGGCTCAGGCGGCGGCCAGCTTGGTGATGCGATCGACGCGCCACTGCTCCTCCACCTTCACGAAGGTGAAATCCAGCGGCAATTCGTCGTTGCCGTCGCTCTTGAGCTTCACGGTGAGGATCAGCTGGCCGTCATCGAGCCGGGGCCGGCCGGATTTGAGGTTGCGGTATTTGTTGAGCTGCAGCCCCGCCAGGAAGCGGATGAACTGCTGCCGGTTCACATGGGAGCGGTAGTTCTTGGTGGTGAGCAGGTAGGCGCCATCGATCTGGCCGCTGGCCACCTGGGTGAAGAACTGCTTGATCAGGGGGTTGATGCCGCGGGCGCTGAGCACAAGCTTCACCGCCGTGACCGTCCAGTAGAGGAGCAGGGTCCCGGCCCCAGCCAGCAGGGCCTTGGTGCCGATGTCGCGGGTGAGACCCCAGTCCATCTCGAAATAAATTGCGTTGACTGGGCCAGAGTCTGACTGACTGCCAAGCCGGCATGCCCCTTGAGCCCCTGCTGCCGCTGTTTCACCGTCTGGATCGGGAGCACTTCGACGGTTCGCTGGCGCCCGCTGGCCAGCGGCTGGTGGAGCTCCGCTGGAGCGACGGCCGCATGCGCCGCACGGCCGGGATGTATCGCTTCGGTCGGCATGCCGATGGACGGCGCCTCTGCGAGATCGTGCTGTCGCGGCCCCTGCTCGACCCCCTGCCCCGTGCGGCCACCCTCAGCACCCTCTGCCACGAAATGATTCACGTTTGGGTGGATCGGGTGGTGGGCGCCCAGGAGGTGCACGGCCCCCAGTTCAGGGCCCGGATGGCCGCCATCAATGCGGCCCAGAGCGAGTTTCAGGTGAGCATCCGCCACCGCTATCCCCTGCCTGCCAGCACCACGCCGCCCCGCTGGTTGGCCTGCTGTCCCACCTGCGGCGTGCAAGCGCCCTACCGACGCCGGGTGAAGGGCCTGGCCTGCCGCTTGTGCTGCGAGCGGCTCCATGGCGGGCGCTGGCATGCCAGCTGCCTCTTGCACTTTGAGCAAGCGGCCTAGGAGCCTGTCGCACATAACCCCACCGCCTGCTTCTCCACAGACGCTCTCCAATCTGCCCAGATTCCAGTGACAGCAATGGATCTGGGCTGGAGAATGGGACATGAGCAAGCCCAAAACCTTTC